>JAFAHL010000234.1 GCA_019237215.1 Hyphomicrobiales bacterium
AGAACCGGCTTTAATGAACATCGCTCAAAAGTCCACCTTCGTCCTCAACCAGCGCGATCTGTTGGGGATCGAAGGGCTTTCGCGCGCGGAGATTTTGGGGCTGCTCGATCTCGCCGAGCACTTCGTCGACCTCAACCGCCAGATCGACAAGAAGCAGGTTTCGCTGCGCGGGCGAACGCTCATCAACTTGTTTTTCGAGGTCTCGACCCGCACCCAGGCCTCCTTCGAGCTCGCGGGCAAACGGCTCGGCGCCGACGTCATGAACATGTCGGTCGGCTCCTCCTCCATGCGCAAGGGCGAGACGCTGATCGATACCGCGATCACGCTCAACGCCATGCATCCGGACATCATCGTGGTGCGCCATCACGCCTCCGGCGCGGTCGAGCTTTTGGCCCGGAAGGTCGACTGTTCGGTGATCAATGCCGGCGACGGTTCGCACGAGCATCCCACCCAGGCGCTGCTCGATGCGTTGACCATCCGCCGCAACAAGGGCCGCATCGAGCGGCTGATCGTCGCCATCTGCGGCGACATCCTGCACTCGCGCGTCGCGCGCTCGAACATCATCCTGCTCAATGCGCTGGGCGCGCGGGTGCGCGTGGTGGCGCCGTCGACGCTGATGCCGGCGGGCATCGAGCGCTTCGGGGTCGAGGCCACGCGCGACATGCGCGAAGGCCTGCGCGACGCCGACATCGTCATGATGCTGCGGTTGCAGCGCGAGCGCATGAACGGCTCGTTCGTGCCCTCGATGCAGGAATACTTTCATTATTTCGGGCTCGATCAGAAGAAGCTCGCCTACGCCAAGCCGGACGCGCTGGTCATGCATCCGGGGCCGATGAACCGCGGCGTGGAGATCGACACGGCGGTGGCCGACGGCGCCCAGTCGCTCATCCGCGAACAGGTGGAGATGGGGGTCGCCGTGCGCATGGCCGTGCTCGAGGCGCTGTCGCGGAACCTGCCCAATGCCTGAGGTCGTCATGAGCGGGCGTGAGGGCGCGCCATGATGATGCTCACCGAGCGTCGCCCGATCCTGCTCGCCAACGCGCGCATCCTTGATCCCTCGCGCGATCTCGACATCGACGGCGATCTCTTGATCGCCGACGGCGTGATCCGCGAGGCCAAGCGCGGCATCGGCGCCGCCGGCGTGCCGGAGGCGACCGAGGTCATCGACTGCAAGGGCAAGCTCATCGCGCCCGGCCTCGTCGACATGCGCGCCTTCATCGGCGAGCCCGGCGCGGAATATCGCGAGACCATCGCTTCGGCGAGCCAGGCCGCCGCCGCCGGCGGCGTCACCACCATCGTGTCACAGCCCGACACCTCGCCCGCGATCGACGATCCCGCCATCGTCGATTTCGTGCTGCGGCGGGCGCGCGACACCTCGATCGTGCACGTGCAGCCGATGGCGGCGCTGACCAAGGGCCTGCGCGGAGAAGAAATGGCCGAGATCGGCCTGCTCAAGGCGGCGGGCGCCGTCGCCTTCACCGATGGCGCCAAGAGCGTAACCAACGCGCAGGTGATGCGCCGCGCGCTGACCTATGCGCGCGATTTCGACGCGCTCGTCGTGCATCACACCGAAGATCCCGACATCGTCGGCGAAGGCGTGATGAACGAAGGCGAATTCGCCGCGCGGCTCGGGCTCACCGGCGTGCCGACCGCGGCCGAGACCATCATGCTCGAGCGCGACATGCGGCTCGTCGCGCTGACCGAGAGCCGCTATCACGCGGCCTCGCTGACCTGCGGCGAGGCGCTCGACGTGCTGCGCCGCGCCAAGGATCAAGGCCTCAACGTCACCGCCTCCGCGTCCATCAACCACCTCACCCTCAACGAGATCGACGTGGGGCCCTACCGCACCTTCCTCAAGCTCAGCCCGCCGCTGCGCGCGGAAGAGGATCGCGCGGCGCTGGTGGCGGCGTTGGCCTCGGGTCTGATCGACGTCGTCATGTCCGACCACAATCCGCAGGACGTGGAAACCAAGCGGCTGCCGTTTGCCGAAGCATCGCCCGGCGCGATCGGGCTCGAGACCATGCTCACCGCGGGGCTGCGCCTCGTGCACTCGGGCGAGGTTGCGCTCATGACCCTGCTCAAGGCGATGTCGAGCGTGCCGGCGAAAATCTTGGGGCTTGCGGCCGGAACGCTGCGCCAAGGCAGCCCCGCGGACGTGATCGTGCTCGATCCCGACGTGCCCTGGGTGCTCGACCCCGCCGAGCTCAAATCGAAATGCAAGAACACGCCCTTCGACGAGGCCAAGCTCGAAGGCCGCGTGGTGCGCACCATCGTCGCCGGCCGCACGGTCTACGAATACGTGTAGGGTTCCGCGCGCGCCGCCCTCTAGACAACCAAAGGAGGCATGGAGCAGTTCTTGCTCGCGTCCCTGTTACCGCATCCGGGACACGTGGCTTAAGCTAGTGCGAGAGAGCGCGTCCATGCCGCCATGGCTCTACCCGTCGCTGTTGCCGGCCTACGCCGCCGCGCTCGGTTTCGGCTATCTCTGCGGCTCGATCCCGTTCGGTTTGATCCTCACCCGGCTCGCCGGCACCGCCGACATTCGCGCCATCGGCTCCGGCAATATCGGCGCGACCAACGTGCTGCGCACCGGCCGCAAGGGCCTCGCGGCGGCGACGCTCATC
>JAFAHL010000361.1 GCA_019237215.1 Hyphomicrobiales bacterium
GCAGGTCTAAAACCGCCCAATCACAAGCGAGTCTACCGGGTCATGAAGGTTCACGGCCTGCTGCTCGATCGCCACGTTGGCGGGGACGAGCGGCGCCATGACGGCCGCGTTGCGGTGGATGAACGTAATCGCCGTTGGTGCTCCGACGGCTTTGAGATCGGCTGCGACAACGGCGAGCGGGTGCGGGTTGCGTTTGCACTCGACTGCTGTGATCGGGAAGCCATGAGCTTCCTGGCCGCTACCGGCGGCATCGCGGTGTGGCGCGGCGGAGTAGTGCTGGGAACAGCACCGCGCCCGGCTTGAGCCGTCGCGACGTCACTGGAGTTTGGGAAATGGAAAGCTTTCTCGAACCGACTCCTGATCTCGCCTGGGTGCTTGCCGCGGAGGGTTTCGATGCGCTTCGCGAAGCGATCTACGAGTCCCGATTTTCGATCAGCAATGGCTTACTCGGGCTACGAGCCGGTCGACCGGTGAGTCATGGGGAGCGCTGGGTCGTCGCGCACCGTGCTTACCTCGCTGGTCTGTTCGACATACCGGGTCCCGAGCACCCCATACCAGCACTTGTTCCCGCCCCGGGGTGGCAGCAGATCCGCATTATGCTTCCCGACGGGCCGCTCGTCCACCACCCCGCCGAGGCGATTTCGCATCGCACGACGCTCGACATGAGGCGGGGTGTATTGCTTACCGGATGCCGCTTGCTTAACCACCCCGCCATAACCGTGCGAGTGAGGACGTTGCAGCTCCTGTCGCTAAGCGAGCGGGCAATTGGGGTTCAGGTGATCGAATTAAAGATCGAGGATGGGGAGATTGAGGTCGCGGTAGAAGCCTCATTTGAGGGGCTGGGCCTCGGACTCAAGTCAGAGCGGCTCGAGCAGGGTCTCGGTGTGTGGCGGACCAAGTACTCGGGCAAACGCGTCGCGATGGCTGCTGGATTGTCGTCGCAGATCGATGGTTCCGAGATTGCGCCAACCATGCCCGGTCCGTTCATGTGGTCCTGGCATTGGAAGACGCGTCCGGGCCAGATCGTGTGTGTTGCGGGGCTTGCTGCTGTGGCCCGAGGCGACGCCCAGGATGCGGATCCTGGCCGCGTCGCACGGGAAAAGCTCGGCGTAGCCCGACAGGTCGGCTGGCGCAAGGTCGTGCAAGAGCACGAGGCGGCTTGGTCAGATTGGTGGCGTTCCAGCGATATCGAGGTCGGAGGCGACCCGGCCGCTGAGCAGGCGTTGCGTTTCGCTGTCTACCACCTCACCAGTGCCGCCAATCCGGCCGATGAGCGCGTTTCCATCGGAGCACGTGGGCTCACCGGCGACGACTATCACGGGCATGTCTTCTGGGACACGGAGATCTATTTGCTGCCGTTCTACATCTTCACTTGGCCGGAAGCGGCCCGCGCGCTCCTGATGTATCGCTTCCGGACCATCGACGGCGCGCGGCAGAAGGCGGCCCAGATGGGATGGCGCGGCGCCATGTACGCCTGGGAGTCGGCGGATACCGGTGCGGAGGCGACGCCGGAGCAGGTTGTTGGTCCGGACGGCCAGATCATCGATATCCTTTGCGGGAAGCAGGAACAGCACATTACCGCAGACATCGCGTATGCTGTCTGGCAGTACTGGCAGGCAACCGAGGATGTAGACTTCCTCCTCGAGGCAGGGGCCGAGATTCTCCTCGAGACGGGGCGGTTCTGGTCGAGCCGTGCCCAGCTGGAAGGGGATGGTTACTGCCACATCCGTGGTGTTATCGGACCGGATGAGTATCACGAGCATATAGACGACAATGCCTACACCAATGTTATGGCACGCTGGAACATTCGGCGGGCCCTTGAGGTGGCCGCGGCGTTGCGCGAACGCTGGCCCGACCGCTGGGCACATCTTTCACACGGCCTTGGCTTAGACGATACGGAGCTCGTGCGCTGGCGGACTGTGGCGGAGACAATGGTGACCGGCTGGAATTCTCAAAGGGGGCTATTCGAGCAGTTTGCCGGTTTCTTCGGCCTTGAGGAGATCGATCTTGCGGGCTACGCGGGCCGATCAGTGCCGATGGACGTGGTGCTTGGGCGGGAGCGAACGCAGCGCTCCAAGGTCATCAAGCAGGCCGATGTCGTGGCGCTTCTCGGGCTGTTGCCG
>JAFAHL010000614.1 GCA_019237215.1 Hyphomicrobiales bacterium
GGCTTCGCGGCCGTCGGCGTAGCCCTTGAGATAGACGTCCTCATACTTCAGCGACCGCCACAGCCGCTCGATGAAGACGTTGTCCATCCAGCGGCCGCGCCCATCCATGGAGATCGCGACGCCGGCTTCGGCGAGGGCGCCGGTGAACGCAGCCGAGGTGAATTGCGAGCCCTGGTCGGTGTTGAAGATCTCCGGCCTGCCGAACTTCGCCAGAGCCTCCTCGAGCGCCGCCAGGCAGAACGAGACGTCCATCGTGTTCGACAGCCGCCACGCCAGCACCGCCCGCGAGGCCCAGTCGATGATCGCCACGAGATAGAGAAAGCCGCGTCCGATCGGAATGTAGGGGTGAGTAGGCCGAAGGAGTTTCACCCTCGGCCCCTCGCAGAACCGGACGTGAACCTCTCGGCTCATCCGGCTCCCATCATCCATCCTACGACAGATAGCCCATGGACCAGTGGACGAACGCGTGGGGCTGGCTCTGCGCCAGCCGTTTGAGCGTTTCGGCGGCCCACGTTTTGTGGCCCGTCAGCTTCTTGTGCTTGCGCATCAGCCATCCGATCAGGGACCGGTTCACCCGCCGCCACACCGACTTGAGCGCCGACCCGTGGAAATGGCCGTAATATTGCCGCCATCCCCTCAGGATCGGGCCGAGCATGGCCGAGAGATCGGTCAAGCTCTTGTCGTTCTTCAGTTGGACCCGCCATCCCCGGATCGTCTGCCGCATGGCCTTGAGGGCGTCGCGGCTGACGGCGGGCGAGAAGTTCACGTAGACGCGGCCATACTTGTCCACCGCCTTACGGGGGCGGAACGTGTAGCCGAGAACGGTGAACTGGATGTCGGGATTCGTCGCGGTCCGATTGATGTCCTTGCAATACACGATCCGTGTCTTGCTTGGATGAAGTTCGAGCTGACAGGTCAGGAACCGTTCCCGGATGCGATCTAACTAAACTAGCTAGTCGAGACGATCGCGAATTCTCTCGAGCCCGGCGCGGGCGCAACCATCATCCAGTTTCGCGCCCGGGGCGCCCGCAGCGCCGATCGCGCCGATCGTCTCATCCGCGACTTTGATGACAACGCCGCCGCCGAAGAACATGACATGAGGCAGCTTGGCAAGCGGCGCGATCGAATCCTCGCCCTTGGCGCGTTCGGCGAGAGCCAAGGTGTCATTCTTGAAGGAGGCCGAGGTGTAGGCCTTGTCGCGCGCGCTATCGAGAGTGTGTGCGCCAGTTCCATCGCCCCGCAAGGTCACAATCGTCACGCCGTCGGCGTCAACGACGACGGCAGTCTCGTGAAATCCTTGTTTGGCGCACGCGGCGACCGTTTCGCTGGCCGCCTCGACTGCGAGGGCCGAAGGCAGGCGATGGGCGGTCAAGGTCTCGGCAGCCGACACCGAGCCCGAAGCCACGACCCCTGCCAGGGCCGTTCCGAAGACGGATCCTATCGTCATTTGCGAATCTCCTCATCGAGCGACGTATTTTGGGGCTGCGCCGCACCGAACCAGCGCCCGAGGGTCACACCCCGGGCGGATTCGAGGGCGCGCCTGATCTTCGCATTCCGGCAAGTCGCAGACATGGCAGCTTATCTAAGTGCAGGCTTTTTATCTCGTCGTAGACAAAGCCAGAGAATTCGGTAGGAGGGTCCGCACTCTATTCTTTGGCAAAACGTGAAGGCCGCAGGCGAAATTGAGTTAAGTTTCAACACACACAGGCCCCCCGACAAGACGCCGGCGAAGAGTCAAATCGGGTGGATCACCCCCCGCGGCGTTCGGTCAGGCCGCCGACTCTCTCCGCGATGTCGCGCGCCAGCCGAGCGCTGACCTCCGCGGGGAGGTCGAGGCCGGACAGCCGCCAGGTCGATCCGGAGAGGTCCAGGTGGACGCCGTAGCGTCCCTCGGCGCTGTCCAGGTCGACGACGAAGCTCAGCGGGCCGTCGAAACGGGAGTTCATCAAGGCCTGCAAGGGACCCATGCGGAACGCCTCGCCCAATGGCGGCATTCGCCAGAGCGTTTGGGCGTCCTGAGCGCCGGCCTTGGGGAGGCCGACACGGCCTTTGTTCAGAAGCGCGGCGATGTTCTCGGGAGTCAGAACCTCGCGCAACAGCTCGTCGGCCGCGCCGCCGCCGACGCTTCCCACAAACCCCTTCTCGAGCGACAGCAGCTTCTGGAATTGCGGATTCTGCTCGAGATAAGCGCGCGAGATCTGGCTGCCGAGGGAGCGCCTGAGCGCCGGCAGATCGACCCGCTGCATCACTGCCTCCGCGTCGCCCTCAGAAGCGACCGACGCAAGCTGCGCCGCCCCGACCAGCGCCCAACCCCAGTAACCCGCAACAAGGATTACGAGCACGATGGCGGCGCGGATGAATCTTCGCATGGCCTGTCCTAGAGCCTGACCCCGGTCGGGGGATGCGCGACAGGGGCCCGATATGGTGCGCTCCCCGTTGCCGAGCTATGTCGAGAAAAAGAGGCGGCTTGATGGATGGCGCGCGGGCGAAGCGGCCGAGGCTGTCGATCGCGCGGCGGGGACGGGCCGAGCTTGAGGTCGAAGCGGCCAGAGAGGCTTGGGCTTCCGTTGCGTCATGCGCATTTTCGGAGCCTCTGAGCGGAAGTGCGGCGAGCGCACGGATTCGCGGCAGAACGACGCTGCCGTGAGAACCATCGTCTCGTTTCGGCCTGTGACTGCGTCCATCAGCCGCCTTGCAACCGAATGCCACGTCTCCATCAGCGTCCGAGCGCCCAGGAACAAGCCGATGGGGCCGCGCGGAATGCCTTCCTTCAAATCAACCTCCGACGATCCGCTTCATTGAGGAAGCTTAATGCCCCGGCCAGTTTCCGGAGAGGCGTCAGAGCGCATAACCCTGATGCGGACCGCTCGCAGCTGTCTTGCGGTGACGCGCGAAATGGCTAGACGGAAACTCAGTCCTCCCGATATTTTGGGGAAGCTTCGACTCATCGATGCGCTCATGGCGGACGGTAGGTCAATTGCCGACGCGCTTTGGGGCGCCGGGGTGCTTCCAGCCGAATACGAGAAATGGCGAAACGAATACGCGGGCTTGCTGCGCACGCTCGGCCCGTTGGCCACTGCGACGCCGAAAGTCATAAAGAAATCGCGTCGGGGCGGTCTCGGCCGCCCGCTCAGGACCGTCAAGTAATATAGGCGGTGGGTCTTGAAGCAGTTCGCCGGAGCAGGCGGCTTGTTTCAAGGCCATCAACAGCGCATCCTCATGAAGCCGCGCCGTCTTCTTTCTTCCCGAGCCGGCAGATCGCTATCCGCATCCCGATTTTCGGGGCAGTTTCCGAAAGGCTAAAAGGCGTTCGACCGCAGGAGGCACAAGTCCGCCTCATCTGACCGCGCGCTGCCCCTACATATCGCGACGCGGATGGCAAACGACGGTCGCCAGCCCGCCTCTACATATCTGTTGATTGACGCTACGCCACAGCGGATCGATCCTCGAAAACCGCGAGCGGTACTTGTTTAGGAGGGGCCCCTCGCGCGCAGCCTCGCCCCGCACCCTTGAATCCCGGGGTGCGGGGCTTTTCGTCGACGCGTCTAAAAGGAGTGCGTCATGATCACCGTGCGTTCCCCGTTGCCGAGCTATGTCGAGACCGCCCGTCGCCAGATGGAGCAATATTTGGAAAGGATGACGGCGATTGAGGCCAGGGTCGAGAGGGAGAAGAAGAGGCGCCTTGATGAATGGCGCGCGCGCCAAGCGGCCGAGGCCGTCGAGCGCGTGGCGGAGAAGGCGCGGAGACAGGCCGATTTCGAGGCGGAAGCGGCCAAAGCGATCAGAGCGGCCCGGGCTGATGCAAAGATTAGGAGCATGGGGAACATCCCGATCGGCGCTATCCTGGGCGCCTGCGCGGTTTTCTATGGCGTCCCGATCTCGAGCCTCTTCGCCGATCGGCGCACGCAGGAGATCGTCAAGGCCCGTCACATCGCCATGTATCTCGCCAAGGAACTGACGCCGCGGAGCTTGCCCGATATCGGACGCCGGATTGGCGGAAAAGATCATACGACCGTGCTTCACGGCGTGCGCAAGATCGCCGCGCTCATGAAGCGGGATCCCAACCTCGTCGCCGAGGTGGCGATCATCCGCGCCAGGATTGTGGGGCAGACCGAGGGCGGCGAGACAAAAGAATGGCGTGGCGACAAGAGCGCACCGGCATAGCGCTTTACCCGACTTGAACACCTGATTTCTGCAAACTATTGATTATGTGGGCATTCCGGCGAAATTCAAGTTGGCGTGGCACTACGTCTTGGGCGGCCGCGGCGTTTTCGGGGGGATTTGGACTGGGCTGGGGGCGGTGGACGGGCCTGGCGGGCGCGGGATGGCAGGGCGACATGGGCGCATTTGAAAAGCCTGGTCACATCTGGCGCGGCGTCGGTGCGCACGAGCCAGTCGGCGGCTCGGTAGTGGATGCGCACCTGTTGTAGGCGGTCGAGATCGCGCAACAGCTCCTTCCATTCCGGGACGAGGCCGGCCCCATGCAGGAGATCGTCGAGATGCTTCTGCATCGACAGCGCCAGGAAGGAGCAGAAGACATGGCCGCGGATGGCAGCGTCGGAGGAATGGAAGATCGGCCGGGTGCGCATGATCGCCTTGGTTCGGCGGAAGAGATCCTCGACAAGGAGAAGATCGCGATAGCGCAGAACCGCCTGCAACGGGGTCACCTTCGCATTGGTGCGCAAGACGAAGATCCCGTCGAAGCGCGCCTCCTCGGCGAGCTTGCCAGCGTCGATCTCGAATGAGCGCTCGCCCCTGGCCCCGGCTTTGCGCAGATAGCGCCGATAGGCGGAATTGCCGATCAGCGCCTTGTCGCCCTTCCTCAAGTGGGCGTCGAGCGCGGCGACGATTGCTTCACGGTCCTTGCGGTCGTTCTCGGCTTCCGCTTCGTTGCGGCAGACGACATAGCGAACGCCTTCGGCCTTCACCTGCTTGACGAACAGCTGCGTCTCTCCCGCTTTGCGCTCGACGAGGAGGGGCACGAAAGGATCGTCGTTGTCGAGGACGAGCTTGCGCACGACGGCGTCGGAGCGCTCGCGCGCGCCCAGAATGTATTCGAGTCCGCGCGCTTCGAGCCCGGCGATGGTCGCCGATGAGATCATGCCGCGGTCTGCGACGACGCAGACCCGGCCGATGGAAAAGCGCCGCTGCAAGCGATCGACGACCGGCAAGAGCGTCGTCACGTCGGCGGTATTGCCCGGCCACATCTC
Source organism: Hyphomicrobiales bacterium (assembly GCA_019237215.1). GTDB lineage: Bacteria > Pseudomonadota > Alphaproteobacteria > Rhizobiales > Xanthobacteraceae > VAZQ01. The sequence continues at coordinate 5,211 of JAFAHL010000614.1, forward strand.
GGTGCAAATCGGCCGGCCGTCGCCGTCGACGACGAGGCCGAGAATCATCTGCTTCAAATCGGGCCGATAGTCCTTGGAATAGCCGTGTTCGCCCAACGTCTCGCCACCCTCGCCGTAGAAGGAGAGGCTGGTGGTGTCGATGAACACGGCGGAGAGGTCGGTGAACAGGTCGCGGCGGCGGTCGAACAGCCTCTCCTCGATCAGGTCCTTGAGGCAGCGCGGGGCCAGCGCCCCATCCGGCTTCTCCTCCAGTTCCTCGCCCAGCCAGGCCATGGCGCGGTAGAAGTGATGCAGATCGAGCCCCTCGGCGCCGGGGATATCGTAATCCTTGATCCAAGAGGCGCAGTCGCGGTCGGATCCCGAAACGAACAGCCGATGCAAGGCGGCGACGAAGACGGCGCGCTCGACCGGAAACTCGAATGCGCGCTCCTTCAGCAAGCCGATCAGGACGTCGGCGACGCCGAGCCGCTCCCAGATTCTGCCAAACAGCAGGGGTCCGCCGATCCGCTTGGCGGCGACCGACAGCGCGCCCTCGGCATCCTCGTCGAGCGCATTGATCAGCAGCACCTGATCGGTGAGCTTGGCGCCCGAGGCAATGAGCGAAGCGAGCGCGCCGCAGGCGGCCAACTCGTCGGCGCGGCCGAGATCGGCGATCACCCTCTGGCGCACGGCCGCGCCGTCGCGCGTGTTCTCGACGATCTGCACGTAGCCGCGCTTGCCGGACCTCTTGAGGCGGAAGAACATGGGCCCTCGCTATCGAGCACCACGGAATCCGACTCGTCGCCAAATATCAAGAGCAA
>JAFAHL010000669.1 GCA_019237215.1 Hyphomicrobiales bacterium
TCCTTCTGCAACGCCGCGAGCTGGATGTGGCTCGATCCCGAACGCCCGATGGTGCCCACCACCACGCGCCGCTTGTTGCACTCCTCGACGAATTGCTGGAAGGTCTGGATCGGCGAATCCTTCTTCACGCAGAGCTGCCAGCTCACCACGCTCCATCCGAAGATCGCAATGAACTCGCTCGCCTTGTAGCCCGCGCGCCCGATGACCTCGTCGATCGCGGCGCCGGGCGCGGACTCCGTCATCATCACGTAGCCGTCCGGTCGAGCGGTGTGGAGCTTCGTGCGTGCGACTCGCCCGCCCGCTCCCAGCACATAGTCAAGGCCGGTCTTGACCCCTTGCTTCTCGAGGTAGGGCTGGATGATGCGCGCGGTCGTGTCGATCGAGCCGCCGGGCGCCTGATAGATGATCCAGTTGATGTCGCGAGCGGGAAACTTCTCCTGCGCCAGGGCCGAGGGAGTGAGTTGCGCGATGCTGCCCGCCGCGGCCGCACCGAGCGCGGCGCTCCCCGCGTCGCGCAGAAAACCGCGCCGATCGATCCGCGACGTGCCAGTCATGTGGCGCTCCTTCCGCCCGCCCCGGCTGCGCAAGCTGCGCCGCCTGCCCGGGGCAGCCATGTTCCGAGACCCTTGTCGAGCGCAGCTCGATACAAGAAGTGTGCCAGTGCGACGTCTTGCGACACCAGGCCGGTGGTGTGAATCAAAATCCGCTCGTCGTCGCGCTCGCGACCCTTCTTTTCGCCCGATACCAACTCGTGGATCTCGCCATAAAGCTGCGCGCGCGAAAACTGGCCCGACTCGACCATGCGTTTGAACTCGCGTTGCAGCATGTTGAAGTCCCAACTGTCGATGACGACCTTGTCCATCTTCGACCAGCCCGCCGGATCGAGCTCGCGGCGCGCCAGCGAGATGAAGGTGCAGCCGGGCTTGAGCCAAGGCTCGCGGCTCACGACATCGCCCGAGGTGGTGCCGCCCACGACTATATCGGCGCCGCGCACGACCTCTTCGATCGAATCCTTGGGCGCGACCGCGATCCCGAGCGCCTGCGACCATTTCCGCGCAAACGCCACCCGCGTCTCGGGCCGGCGCGAGGTGCAACGGATTTCGTCGAACTTGTACATGGAGCAAAGACACCGCAGCGCATTCGTCCCCATCGTGCCGATGCCGACGAGGCCGAGAATTTTCGGGTTTCTGGGACCCGTCCATTTGCAGGCGAGTGTCGCGGCGGCCGCGCTGCGGATGGCGTAGCTCCAGTGCTCGTCGACGATCGCCATCGGCTCGCCGCTATGGGGATCGGACAGCACGATATAGCGCGTGCAGCCGAGATCGCCGACCGTGTTGCGCACGCCGTCGTCATAGTAGTTGTAGAGGCGCACACCGGTGGTGGGAATATCCTTCAGCAACGCGGACTTCACGTGCCAGTGGTTGTTGAAACCATCCGCCACGTCGAGCTTGAAGCTCGCCGGAGACGACCACACGACGCTGCCGCGGGCGTGCATGCCATAGACGTCTTCGCAGATGCGCAATGCATCCTCGACGCTCAGCAGGGCGAGCGTGTCCTGGTACGGGACGAACAGCACGCCTCTGCTGTCGGTCATTTCTCGATCCACTGAGGAGCCATTGCGGGCCTGACTCTATCTCGATCGCTCGGCCCGCACTCGGCGTTTCACTCGTCCACCACGAAATCGAACTGCCGCCCCGCCGGCGCGTAGATTTCGAAAATCTCGAACACGCTGCCGCTGAGATTGGCAAGCGAATGAGTCATGCCGGCGGGAATGTACACCACGTCGTTCTCGCGGATGACGTGGGTCTCTCCCTCCACGGTCAGCGTGCCCTCGCCGCGCTTGACGATATAGACGTTGTCGGTCGTGGTGTGGTGATGGCGCTTGCCGCGCGGTCCTCCCGCCACCAGCCGGTTGAGATGGACGTCGACCTTCTCGGTGCCGAGGCGCGAATTGATCAACTTGATCTGCTCGCCCCGTCCGGGCTCCATCGGGCTCGCCGGACATTCGTCCAGATGCAGGATTTTGAACACGCGCGATCTCCCCAGCGTCCTTGCCGCGGCAACGGCCCGCATGCAATATCCCGCGGACCGTAATCGGCCACTGGGATCAACTCAAGCGCGCAGCCGCGCAAGGGCGACATCATGAGCCGCGCCGCCGCCATCGCTCGCGCGCACAGCTACTTCGACAGCGGAGAATTTCTCGTCGATCTGCGGCGGCGGGTCGCCATCCCGAGCACGAGCCAGGA
>JAFAHL010000737.1 GCA_019237215.1 Hyphomicrobiales bacterium
GCTGCTACCGGGTGCTGCGCAAGGACCGCAACCGCCCCCTCCCCCTCGCCGAGGCGCTGGAGGCCGCCCGCGCCGCCGGCGGCCGGCTGCTGATCAACGAGCAATCGCATCGCGCCGCCGTGCAGGTCCCCGCCACCAGCCTGATGCACGATGACGGCCGCGTCGAGCCGCGCACGCGCCTGATCCGCCCGATGGCGCGCGAGACGGTCAGCCTCGACCACTTCGCCCATTCGCATTGGCGCGAAGCGCCGCAGCCGGAATTTGCGCCGCTGTGGGAAGCCGAATGCGCCCGCGTTCCGGAGTTCACCGAGAGCGGCTTTCACATCATCACCGGCCTGTTGCTGCCGATCTGGGACCGGCTGCCGGCCGAGAACATGCGCGTCTACCGCTTCGAGACCGATGACGGCGAGCGCGTGATCGGTCGTCTCGTCACCCCCGAGGCGCTCGCTCGCGTCTACGAAGGCCTCGGGGTGACCGGGGGCGTCGGTCTTGCCCCCGCGGAGGCCTGGAGCGCGGTCCTCGACCGCGGCGCCGTGCTCGATCTCGCCGGCGACCTGCAGATCCGCCGCGCGCTGGTGATGCAGGCGTGGCGCGTCGAGCTTGCCGGTTTCACCGACGGTGCTGTCCCGCAGCTGAAGGCGATGGGGCTCATTTCGGAGATCATCGCCTGGCGCCTGCGGTTGTTCGTGCCGACGGCTGAAGATCGCGGGCCGGCGATCCTCGCTGCCCTCTTCGAGCGCTACCCGCTTCTTCGCGCCAATCCCCGCGCTGCCGCCTGACCAGGAGATGAACCATGATCAGCGCAGCCGCCGAGCTGGCGCGCGGCCTCGCGCGCGATGCCGAGGCCGTGTGCCGTCACTACCTCTCGAAAGGCCGCCGCTCGGGCCGCTACTGGATCATCGGCGATGTCCAGAACACACCCGGGCGCAGCCTCTATGTGCGGCTCTCGGGTCCCGATTATGGGCCCGGCGCCGCCGGCAAATGGACCGACGCCGCCACCGGCGAGCACGGCGATCTGCTCGACCTGATCGCTCTCAACCGCGATCTGCCGGGTCTCGGCGAGGCGATGGCCGAGGCCCGCCGCTTTCTCGTCCTGCCGCATCCTGCCGCCGCCAGCAGCCGCGCGCCTCCCACCCCGGCGGCATCGCCGGAAGCGGCCCGCCGCCTGTTCCGCGCCGGCCGTCCCGTTCCCGGCACCCCGGCCGAAGCCTACTTGCGTGCGCGCGGCATCACCGCACGCCTCGACTGGCCGTCCTTGCGCTACCACCCGTCGGTCTATTGCCGCGAAGTCGAGGATGCTCCGCTCGAGCAGTTGCCCGCCTTGCTCGCCGCCGTCACCGCGCATGACGGCACGATCACCGGCATCCTGCGCACCTGGCTCGATCGGCACCGCCCGGCCAAGGCGCCGCTTGCCGATCCGCGGCGGGCCATGGGCCACCTGCTCGGCAATGCCGTGCGCTTCGGCGAGGCCTCGGCGATCCTCGCCGCCGGCGAAGGCGTCGAGACGATGCTCGCCCTCAAATCCGTGCTGCCGCGCCTGCCCATGGCCGCGGGCCTTTCGGCCAACCACCTCGCGGCGCTGGAGCTGCCGCCGGCGCTGCATCGCCTCTATATCGCCCGCGACAATGACGCGGCCGGCCGCCATGCCGCGGAGGGCTTGCGCGAACGCTCCGCCGCCATCGAGGTCCGCGAGCTCGTCCCCGTGCACGCCGACTTCAACCTCGACCTCTGCCGCCTCGGCGCCGACGGGCTGCGTACACGGCTCGCGCAGCAGCTGCCCCCGTCCGACCGCGCACGCTTCCTGAACCGATAACTCGTCCCGATGCAGGACGGCCATCGCGGCTATTTCGCCCGGTGCCACGCCGGTAAGGAGAAGGGCTTTCGTTGTCGCGGCGATGTGCCCTCGCCGGAAAGAGCCGCGCGGCGGCCTTCACGAGCGGCGATCTGCCGGAGGCGCCGGGCGGCGGCTGGTCTTTTCGATCGATGCAAGGAGTCGCCGCCCTGAGCCGGTTTGCAATGGCGCGGGGACAACTATTCTCCGCCGCCGC
>JAFAHL010000605.1 GCA_019237215.1 Hyphomicrobiales bacterium
GTGGCGTCCCTACATCGAGACCTGCATTAATGCATTCGGGCCGTCGCGATGCATGTTCGAGAGCAACTTTCCCGTCGACAAGGGCTCCTACAGCTATCCGGTGTTCTGGAATGCCTGCAAGCTTCTGACCAAGGGCGCGAGCGACGCGGAGAAAGCCGACCTGTTCTGTGGCACCGCAACGAAATTCTACCGCCTTGACGTGTCCGGCTGACGCCGTAGGAGCCGGACACAAACAGGGCGACGGCGAATTCCGCAGCGCCGGCGACACAAATTCCAAACATAAATCGCGATGATGATACCTGCAGCCATCGGTGATACGCTCTTCATATAATGCGCGTCGCAAGGAGGGCGACATGTCACGACTCGCAATCGTGGTGATTGGAGCCGTCTGCTTCCTGTTGATCCCGGTCAGCGAGGCGGCAAGCAAATGCACCAGCGTTCAGGCGCAATGCGCGGTCGAAATTGGCGGCCAATGTGATCCCAATACCGGCCGATGGTTTTATGGAAGGTATATGGGGAGGGCTGCCGGCGGCAACACAATGGCCTTCCACGACTGCGTTTCGCGCAAGTTGTCTCAAAAGCGCAAGTGATCGGCGCAAGTGATCGCAACTCAGCTATTCGTCGGGTTCTCTGACGACGGCCGGGTCGTCGTCCCCGTCCTCGTCCTCTTCGTCGTCTTCGTCCTCGTCATCATCATCGTTGGGATCTCGCGGCGGTATCGCGTTGCGGCCCATGATGCTGACGAGGCTCCAAGTGTTGTCAGGGGTCCGTGGAGTCATGATCGGCTCGTGCGTGGACGTGGCGACATTTCATGACGATGTTAGCGCGCGCGTTCGCGCCCGGCAAAGCGTCTGCATTGCTGTCCTTCAACGAGGGCCGCCTGCAACCGCGCCCTGATCGGGGATGCGCGAGACGCCACCGTTTGCAGGCTGGATTGGTCTATTCTGCCGATGATGCTGGCCTGATCCTGAAGGCGAGGCGGTGCAGCCGGTTCGCCAGCAGGTGCGTCTGCGCGTTCGTATCGGCCTCGTTGAGGCTATCGATGATGTCTTGAATCGCCCCGCAGTGATGCCAGGCGGCTTCCAATAAATTCCGCGCCGTGTTGGGGTGCTGCTCGTGATGGCGTCCTAACCTCGTGGCTTCTTCTCTGCGTGGCATTGTCGCGTTCCGTCTCCATTGTGCACCCCACGAGGGGTCCTTTTGGACGATTTATCTCTGAGGCATATGTGAACTACTTCACATTACGCCCTCCACCTTTAGTAGTGTGGGATGAGAGCCGCGAGCGCCGCGATGAGCGAGCTGCAAGAATCCATGGCCAATCCATGGCCGCTGCCGCCGAACCACTCGCGGACAAAGGCGCGTTGCCGAGGGACGCGTCGAGCTAGAATGCCGTATGGTGTGATGGCGGGGCCCCGCATGTCACAAAGATCATCGGAGTTGACGGTATGCGCAGTGGGGACGTAGCTCTGCGGCTTTCGATCGTTTGCTCGGTGGCCGGCTTTATCGCCCTGGCCGCCAGCCTCTACGAGGTCGACCGCCGCGAAAAGAGCAATTCGGCGACGGCCGCAGTCAATCTCATCGAGATTGAGCAGCAGGTCCAAGTCCTTAGCAATCAAATCCGCATTCTCAGCAATCAATTGGGCGCCAACGAGCGCCAGGCTCAGCTGCTCGGCAGCCAAATCCAAGCCCTCGATTTGCGGTTAAAGGAGCTGGAGGATGCTTTGCGCGCTCGTCGATGACGAGGCCGACTGAGAACAATTCAGCTCTGCCCCAAGGCTTGCCCGCCCCAAGGCTTGCCCGCCTCAAGGCTTGCCCGCCGCTCGGCGGCAGGCCAATCATGGGATAGATTGACTCATGGATTGACTCCTGGCCTCTCGCCGGAGCGGGAGGGGAGGAAGGCCCGGAGGAAGGCCGATGTCCTACATGCAGCGCCGCGGCTTCATCGCGCTCATCGGCGGCGCGGCGGCTTGGCCGCTCGCGACGCGCGCGCAGCAGCCGGCGATGCCGCTGGTCGGATTTCTCAGCAGCGCTTCGCCCGAAGCGTTCGCGCCTTACCTCGACGCATTCCGGCTCGGCCTCGAGCAAGGGGGTTTTGTCGAAGGCCGCAACTTCACCATCGTCTATCGTTGGGCGCGTGGCCGCGACGATCAACTGCCGGCGCTCGCCGCCGAGCTCGTCGAGCGCAAGGTCGCCGTCATCGCAGCCAGCGGCGAGCCGGCGGTGATGGCCGCCAAGGCGGCAACCGCGACCACGCCAATCATCTTCCTTATCGACGGCGACCCGGTCCGCCTCGGCCTGGTCGCGGGCTTCCATCGGCCGGGAGGCAATTTGAGCGGCGTGACCATGCTCACGCTCGCGCTCGACCTGCAGCGGCTCGCCCTGTTGCGCGAAGCGTTGCCGAAAGCCGCCAGCGTTGCGCTGCTGATCAACTCGGATTTTCCCGGCTCGCGGGTGCGCTTGCGCGCGGTGCAGGACGCCGCCCGCAGCATGGTGCGCGACTTTGCCGTCGCGCCGGCCTCCAACGAAGGCGACATCGACCGGGTGTTTGCCAGGTTCGAGCAGCGGCGGCCGGATGCGCTCCTCGTCGCCAGCGATCCGTTCCTCGATTCCCGGTGCGAGGAGATCGTCGCGCTCGCCGCGCGTTATGGCGTCCCGGCGATGTACGAACGGCGCGATTTCGCCGCGGCGGGCGGCTTGATGAGCTACGGCACGCATCTTCCCGACTTGTATCGCAAGCAGGGCGCGTATATCGCGCTCGTTCTCAAGGAGACGAACGCGGCCGATCTGCCGGTGCTTCAGCCGACGCGGTTCGAACTCGTCATCAATCTCAAGACCGCGAAGGCGCTCGGCCTCGAAATTCCACCGACGCTCATCGCCCGCGCCGACGCCGTGATCGAATGAGCAGCGACCGCTGCTGAACGAGTGCGAGGCGCCCGGCTGCATTGGTTGACCGAACGAGCGAGCGCAAGATAGAGTTTTGTCGAAGCGACCCTCGGTCGGGCTGGGCATGAACAGCAGGCATAGTAACGGCATAAAGGTCGTCGGCTACTTCGATTGTTATGGCGGCGGGCAAGTGGTCGTACGCGAGCGGATCGCATATGTCGGCCACATCGCGCCGCCGCACGGCACGAGCATCATCGACGTCAGCGATCCCTCCAAGCCGCGCGAGCTCGCGAAGATCGCCGTTCCCGAGGGCACCCTCTCGCACAAGGTCCGGGTCGAAAACGGCGTGATGCTGGTCAATCGCGAGATCTTTCCGATCGGCCGCAAGGACCCGAGCTTTCGCGGCGGGCTCGAGGTCTACGATGTCAGCCGTCCGGCCGATCCCAAGCGCATCACGAGCTTCTCCTGCCGCGGGATGCATCGCTTCACCTTCGATGGCCGCTACGTCTACGGCTCGCCGGAAATGGACGGCTATCTCGGCAACATCGTCGGCATCATCGACTTCCAGGATCCGGCGCGCCCCGAGCTCGTGGGCAAGTGGTGGATGCCGGGGCAGTGGTCGGCCGGCGGCGAAACGCCGACGTGGGAGGGCACGGCGCATCGCTGCCATCACCCCATCCGCCACCGCGATCGGCTCTACGTCAGCTATTGGCATGGGGGGTTCGTGATTCTCGACATCGCGGATCTCGGCACGCCGAAATTCGTTTCCGGCCTCGACTGGTCGCCGCCGTTTCCTTGGCCCACCCATACCGCGCTGCCGGTGCCGTTCGCGCTGCGCGGCCGCCGCGTAATGCTGGTTGCCGACGAGGACGTGGTGCGGCTCGGGCCGGCCTCGCCCTCGTTCCTGTGGATCGTCGACATCACCGACGAAACACGTCCGATTCCCTTCGCGAGCTTCCAGGTCGAAGCGGAGGACGGCTCGCTGAAGGAGGACTACACCGGTTTGCACCAGTTTTGCGAAGAGGTGCGCAGCACGGAAATTCCCATTGCCTGGTTTGCGCATGGCTTGAGAATCGTCGACATCGCCAATCCGCACGCCCCGCGCGAGACGGCATCGTTCATGCCGCCGGTGCCGGAAGGCGCGAGGCGGGTGCAGAGCAACGACGTCTGCTACGACGACCGCGGCCTGATCTACCTCATCGACCGCACGCGCGGTCTGCACATCCTGGAGCGGATTTGACCGCGGAGTTCCGGTGAGGTGGACGCAAAACAATGCCGGGTACTCGGTGTGCTCCCCTCCCCCTTGTGGGGAGGGGTCGGGGGTGGGGGTCGTGCAATTGAGGCACCGACGTTGACAAACGCACCACCCCCCTCCCCAGCCCTCCCCCAGCCGGCTGCGGGCTTGCCCGCCTCCGGCCATTATAAGAGTGACCAAACCCCGGCAAGCCGGGGTTTGGTTGGGGGAGGGAGCAGACCGAGCTTGCCGCTCGCGCGGATTCCATTCCAACGGAAAGCTCGCCGCTGCCGGCCGGGACGCCGAGGCAAACCGGAAAAGCCATGAACCTTCTCGTCCGCAATGCTCGGCTGCGTGGCCGCGACCAACTCGTCGACATCGGCATCGAGCAAGGACGCATCGCGGCCGTCGCGCCCGACCTCGCGGCGTCGGCGGCCCACACGATCGACGCGGCGGGCGACCTGGTCGTCCCCGGCTTCGTCAACCTGCACCTGCACGCCGACAAGGCCCTGCTCGGCGAAGTGATGCGGCCGAACGTCTCGGGCACGCTGCCGGAAGCGATCGAGATCACCAACGACTTCAAGCGCAAATACGACCCGCAGGAGGTGGCGCGGCGCGCCGGGCGCGTGATCGAGACCGGGATCAGGAATGGAAC
>JAFAHL010000147.1 GCA_019237215.1 Hyphomicrobiales bacterium
CGCGAGCACAGCATCGGCGCGAGAGTAAGCGACACCAGCGCGGATACGGCGATCGATGCCGTGACGGTGAGCGCGAATTCGCGGAACATGCGGCCGATGATGCCACCCATGAGCAAGAGCGGGATGAATACTGCGACCAGTGACAGGCTGATCGACAGAACCGTGAATCCGATCTCACGTGACCCGTTTAGTGCCGCCTCGAACGGCGGAACTCCGTCCTCGACGTGGCGGTAGATGTTCTCCACCACCACGATGGCGTCGTCGACCACGAAGCCGACGGCGATGGTGAGCGCCATCAGCGACAAATTGTCGAGGCTGAAGTTGAACATGTACATCGCTGCGCACGAGCCGAGCAGCGCGAGCGGCACGGTTATGCTCGGGATAAATGTTGCCCAAAAGTTGCGCAAGAACAGGAGGACGACCAGCACCACAAGGGCGATGGTCAGCCCAAGCGTGAACTGGACGTCGCGCACGGAGGCGCGAATGGTCGTGGTGCGGTCGAGGATGGTTTCCACCTTGACCGCGGGCGGAATCCTGGCGGTGAGCTGGGGAAGCTGCGCCTTGATTTGGTCAACCGTGTCGATGACGTTGGCGCCCGGTTGCTTGAAGACGGCCAGGATGATGCCGCGTTTGTTGTTCTGATAGGCGGCGACGGTCCGGTCGACTGGTTCGTTCACTGCCTGACCGACGTCGCGCACCCTGATCGGCGCGCCGTTGCGGTAGGCAAGGATGACGTCGTTGAATTGATCGGCCTCTAGGATCTGATCGTTGGCGGCGACCGTAAAGCTAGCTTTGTCGGTGTTGATCGTGCCTTTGGCCGCGTTGGTCGTCGCGTTGACGAGCGTGCTGCGGATCTCTTCCAGCGTTATGCCGGTCGACGCGAGCTTGGCCGGATCGACCTGGATGCGGATCGACGGCGTCGTGTCGCCGAAGATCGAGACCTGCGCGACGCCGGACACTTGCGATATCTGCTGGGCGAGGAACAGGTCGCCGTAGTCGTCAACCGTGGTCACCGGCATCGTCTCGGAGCGCAGCGACAGCATGATGATAGGCGAGTCGGCCGGGTTGACTTTCTTGTAGCTCGGCGGTGTGGTCATCGATTGCGGCAAGATCTTGCTTGCAACCGTGATCGCCGCCTGCACGTCCTGGCCTGCCGCATCGATGTTGCGGTTGAGATCGAATTGAATGACGATCGTAGTAGCGCCGAGCGCACTCAAGGACGTCAGCTGGGTAACCCCCGGGATCTGCGCGAATTGCCGCTCGAGCGGCGCGGCGACGGAGGTGGCCATGGTCTCCCCGCTCGCTCCCTGCCAAGTCGCGGTGACTTGAATCGTGGGGAAATCCACTTGCGGCAGGGGAGCGACCGGCAGAAACGGATAGGCGACCACGCCGACGAATGCCAGCGCCGCCATCACCAGCGTGGTGGCGACGGGTCGCCGGATGAATGGTTCGGAGATGTTCACGAGTTGCCACCCGATCCCGCGGTCTGCGGCGAGGCCGGTGAGGACACTGTGACCGGCACATTGCGCTGCAGCTTGTAATGGCCGTCGACGACAACGCGTTCGCCGCCGTTGAGCCCCGAGGTGACGATAATCAGGTTGCCATTTGCCGGGCCGCTCTCAATGGGGCGCGGCTCCGCCCGACTGTTGGCGGTGACGGTCCAGACAAAAAGCCCTTCCGGCCCACGTTGTATAGCCGCCGAGGGAACGACGACGGCGTTGCTGCGAGTCTCGAGCAACACCCGCGCGTTGACGAACTCGCCGGGCCACAGCTTGTCGTCCTCGTTGGGAAACATCGCCTTGAGGCGGATGGTCGCGGTGGCTTGGTCGATGGTGTTGTCGACCAGCAGCAGCGTGCCGGTGGCGAGCGCGCGCCGGTTGTCCTGATCGAAGGCGGTGACCTCCACCGGGCCGCGCGCCATGGCCGCGCGAATGTCGTCCAGCGCCCGCGCCGGCAAGGTGAACAGCACCGCGGACGGTCGCGTCAGGACCAGCGTCGCGATCGAGCCCTGATCGTTGGCATGCACGATGTTTCCGGGATCGACGAGGCGCACGCCCATGCGTCCACCGTGCGCGGTGATGCTGGTGTAGTCGAGGTTGGTTTGCGCCGTTTGGATCATCGCCTCATCGGCATCGATCATGGCGCGGAGCTGATCGACCTTGCCCTGCTGCTGATCGACGATCTGCTGCGAGGTGATGTTCGATTTGACCAGCGTGTTGGAGCGCTCGAGGTCCTTGCTCGCCGAGATGAACTGCGCGATGTCCTGCGCCTTTTTGGCCTTGGCCTGGTCGAGCGCGGCCTGGAACAGGCGCGGGTCGATTTTGGCCAGCACGTCGCCTTTCTTGACCTGCTGACCTTCGGTGAACAGCACCTCTTGCAGCTTGCCGTCGACCTGGGAATGGATGCCGACGGTGAACGACGCCTGCACCGTGCCAAGTCCGCTCAAGTAAATCGGCACATCCTGGCGCTGGACGATCGCGACGGTGACCGGCACGCCGGCGCGCGCAGCCGTGCGCGCCGCATGCGCGCCGGCGGATGCTTGTCCCCAATACCAGTAGCCGGCGCCGCCCGCCGTCAGCGCCGCAAGGCAGGTTACGATCAAAACGATGCGACGACCGCGCGACGTTGCACTGTTTCCCTTTGGCATCACGGTGATTACCCCCGAGTCTCACCAATATTCCTTACATCAAATATCGTCGCCAAGGGGGCGCTGGACAACTTACGGATTGGTAGGGAAGCGTTTACTGCGTGTTTATGCCCAGCCTTTAAGCGCCGCCGCCAAACGCGTGGGCAAAGGCCGATAGAGGCCGATAAAGGACGATAAACGTCGTGGTGGGATGGGGAGCTTGCTCGCGACCGAATATCGGTGTCGTTAATTTGCCGCCAGGGCTCGGCGCTCGCCACCACGCAATCCGGACAACCACGGCGGAAAAACGGCGAACCGGGTCGACCGGCGCGCCTGGGCGGCGGCGCGCCATGCCGCCGCGCCGATTTTGCGCCGAGGGCGAACGGTGCGTTTGTTGACCGGGCTATTATTTCCTTGCGTCGACCTACCACCTTTGGGGCGGGCGCCGGCTGTGGCTGGGCGGCGAGCGCAGCACGATGTCGCCGCATGGAGACCGACATGAAAGATTTTGGTAGGCGAGCAGGGGGCGAGGCACTGCAATTGGGACCTGGCGGACTAGGGTCCGTACTTTCCGAGCTCGGAGCCGTGGTCGCCGCGACCGTCGTGCTCGGACTTGCGTTTGTCATTCTGAGCTAGCCGTAAATGTGAATGCATTTATGTGTGAACTCATTTCGCGGTCATTGGTCCGAATTGCCCGGCCCGTCTCCCGGAATCCCATTAGGCAGATCGTAGCCCGATACCGCGGTAAGTGGACCCCGCAATCCGCCGACGTGGCGAAGGCGGCGCCGCCGGCGGCCGCGGCGCGGGGATGAGAATCCGCCGTGGTGCCCGCGCCCGGGCATAAGTCCCCCGTTTTCCAATCGGTTTTGCGATGGAACTCCTAATCGGTTGGCGGTGGAACTCGCGGGCGTCGCCTTACTATTGACCTCCTCTGCCATTCAGATGCGGTTCAGCGCCGCCGTGTCATGACTTTTCGCCGGCGCGCGCTTGCGCTCTCGATGGGGGATGTCATGCCGCGGATCCGCATGCTGATTGCGATGGCGTTTGCGTTGATCGCGCTCGCATTTGTTTTCACGGCGAGCGCGGCGCGGGCCGAAAAACGCATGGCCCTCGTCGTCGGCAACGCCGGCTATCAAGTCGGCGCGCTGGCGACGCCAGCCAACGATGCCGGCCTCGTCGCGCAAACGCTTCAGGCGGCGGGTTTCGATGTCGTCGGCGCGCGTGACCTCGATCAGGATTCGCTACGCCGCGCCTTTCGCGATTTCTTGGATAAGGTCACAGGCGCCGGGCCGGACACCGTCGCGTTCATCTATGTCAGCGGCTACGGCGTCCAGCTCGAGGGCGAAAACTACTTCGTTCCGGTCGACGCGAAGATCGCGCGCGATGCCGACGTGGCGGCCGAAGCGATACGACTGTCCGATTACATCCGACCGTTGTCCGCGCTGAAGCTCAAGGCCAGCATCGTCGTCCTCGACGCGGCGCGAGCAAATCCATTCGCCAAGTCCGGCCCGCCGCTCGCCGGCGGTTTGGCGCTGGTCGAGCCGGAGCCGGGCGTGCTGATCGCGTTCAACGCCGCGCCGGGGACGGTGGCGCCGGAGAGCCAGGGGCCGTATGGACCTTACGCGCAGGCGCTGGCCGAGATGATGCGCGAAGGCGGCTTGCCGCTCGCCGGGGTTTTCGATCGCGCGCGGCTGCGCGTCAACGACGTGACCAAGGGCGCCGAGGTTCCGTGGTACGCGTCGAAGGTCGAGACGTCGCTGGTGTTTTTCGAACGGGCGTCCGATGCGCCGCCGCCTGCCGTTTCGATTGAAGAGACGGCAGCAATGCGCGCGCGGCCGATGCGCGATCTTGGCGCGCAGGACGCCTATATTGCGGCGTTGGAACGCGACACGTTGCAGGGCTACTTGGATTTTCTCGCCGCCTATCCCGACGATCCGATGGCGGCACGAGTGCGTGCCATTGTCGCCGCCCGGCGCGAGGCGATCACGTGGCGGCGAACCCGCGTCGTCGACACGCCGCCCGCCTATTGGTCTTATCTGCGGCGTTATCCGGAGGGCCCGCACGCGGCCGATGCGCACCGGCGGCTGGCGTTTCTTGCCGCCGCCTTCGAGCCGCCGCCGTCGTTCACGGCGCTCGCCTATGACCTGCCGCCGCCGCCGCCGGAAGAAATCGTCTACATTCGGCGGCCGGTTCTCGCCTTTGACGATCCGGTATTCGCCTTCGCGCCGCCGCCGCCAGCGCCGGTCATTTTTCTGGCGCCGCCGCCGCCGGACTTCGTGGTGCTTGCCCCGCCACCGCCGCCGGTGGGACTCTTCGTGCTGCCGATGCCAGTGTACCAGCCGGTTCCGGTCTGGGTCAGCCCGCCGGCCTACGTGGCGCCGCCGCCGAACAACGTGATCTACAACAACGTTCACAACACGGTCGTCGTCAACAACGTGACGAACACCGTGACGATTACGAATCCGAGCGGCCAGACGCAGACCGTGCCGCCTGCCGTTGCCATGGCGCCTGCGGCGCAACCCGCCGCGGTATCGCCGCAAGCGGCGT
>JAFAHL010000215.1 GCA_019237215.1 Hyphomicrobiales bacterium
TGCGCCGATCGATCAACCGGCAATCTTCTTCCAGCCCGCGCGCGCGAGGGTGGTGACGCTGTTCAGGTTTTTGGCCACCACCTCCCAGTTCACCATGACTGGCTTGGCCCCGGCGGCCGAGACGGTGTCGGCGACGTAGGCGCCGCCAACGGTCAGCGCGCAGCCGATGATGATGCCGACGATCAAGCGCATGGAGTCCCCCGTGCTTCCCCTTGCTGCGAGCCCGGTAGGCCATGAACGCGGCGCCATTGTGTTTCGGGCCGCGCGCGCGAGATCGCGAGCGAGGCTCGGGTTTTGGACCTTCCGGCGCGCAACCGAATCGCGTCGGCGCAGCGTTCGCCACCAGCCCGACGGTTGCACTTTCGGCCGCCCGCGGCAGCATGTCCGCTATGACGGGAGCCGGACATGCGGCGAATTCGATTGAACTATTCCATATAAACTATTGGCTGGACTTGCTATTCGTCCACAGACTCGACGGAAACCGATGCCGAACGAAAAACGGAATTTTCGAGGCAATTTCTGGATTTGGCTGCTATATTCCGCGCCTATCGGGGGAACAACCGCTCAAAACGAGCCAATCCGTATCGTTCGAGTGCAGGAGAACCGCGTTGTTGCAAGAACACAAGTTTCAAATCGGCCAGACTGTCTACTTCACGTCGCGTCCGATTGGTCACATGGTCGCCAACAGTACCTATGAGGTGGTGAAGCTGCTCCCCTCCGACGGCGCCGATTACCAATATCGCATCAAAAATGCGAATGAGGTGTTCGAGCGCGTGGCCAGGGAAAGCCAACTCGAATTTTCCCGCTGACTTAGCTCCACCGTTCCGAGCCGGAACGCATTCAGCAAAGTGGGAAGGGGGCTTTTGCGCCAGCCCTCGTGCGCGCGCAAAGGCCTGGCGGGGGTGGTCACCGCCGCCCTCATTGAGCCATACTGCTCGCCGGAGTAGTGGCTCATGCTCGATCGCGCTGGCGAAACGGCCCTCGATTTGACCGGGATCGTGTCGCTCCCGGTATGGGCGGTTGTCGCCATTGCGGCCGTCCTCGTGCTCGCTTGCGCGCTCGCCCTCGTGCGCGGCCGCGGCGAGCGCGCGAGCGTGTCCGTGGCGATCCTCGTGCTGATCCTCGCCGTGGCCGGATGGTGGGCGCGCGATCATTTCGCCCGCCGCGATCTTGCCGCCGCGCAGCGCGCGCTCGATGCCCGTGGGTTCGAGTTGGCGACGCGCGCGCTCATGCCGGGTTCCGCGTTGGGCTGCCTCGATGCGATCGCCGGCGAGACGGTGGAGGCTGCGTGCGAAAAGGCGCTTTTCGCGAGCCCCGAAGCAACCGCCGCGGCGGTATCCTATGTAACCGCGCAACTCTCGCTCTTGGCCTCCGCCCGTGAGCTCGGGCGCCACGGCGAGGCCGCCTCCGGCATGCTCGCCCTGCGCCGTGCGATCGAGGCCGACCGCTTCGGCGTCGTGGCGCATGTGCTCGCGGTGCGCGAGGGCTGCGCGCCGGATCAGTGCCGCGCCTTCGCCTGGCTGGGAGACACCAGCCGCATCAAAGTCAATCTCGCGGAGCGCCCGTTCGACGCGCGGATCAAGACTTATGCGGCGAGCTGGCCGGCCGCCGGCGGCCGGGCGCTGGCGAGCACGCCGGCGTCCCCTGCGCCGAGCGCGGCGGCGAAGGTGCCCAATAACCTCTACTTCCCGTCGGCGACCTCGATCCCGCCGGTCAATATCATGACCGCGGAACCGCCGCCGGCGCAGCGGCCGCCCCAAGATACGACCGGCGCGGCCGACGCCGCCACGCCGACGCCGCCACGCCGGCCGGCGCAAACGAATTCGCAGGCGCGCCCGCCCGCGAGCGCCGCACCCGCGCGCGCGACGCCGGTGCCCTCCGCTCCCGCGCAGTAACCGCGCCCATCTTCTGAGGATAAGCTTTCCGCGCGCATGGCAACGCGAGCTCCGCGCGCTATGATTTTGTCACAGTTGGTTCGGCAACATCCACCGTGACCCTTCATCTCATCAAGCTTTGCGTCGGCTGCGATTCGGTCAAAGATCTCGAGGACTGGATCCGCGAGAAACTCAAGCAGCGCAGGAAGCGCCGGCTTTCGCCCGAGCACATGCACAGGACGCGCATGGTGCCCAAGCGCTCCGAGGAGCTGCGCGACGGCGGCTCGCTCTATTGGGTGATCCGCGGCGAGATCATGTGCCGGCAGCGGCTGCTCGATGTGCGCCCATTCGTCGACAAGGAGGGCGTCGGCCGCTGCCATCTGGTGCTCGAGCCCAAGCTCATCCTAGTCGAGCCGCGGCCGTGGCGGGCGTTCCAGGGCTGGCGCTACCTCGCGGCCGGCGATGCTCCACGCGACCTCGACCGCGCCGCGCCGGGCGCCAAGAACATGCCGGAGGCGCTGCGCCGCGAGCTGCGAGGGCTCGGCCTCCTATGATCTGACGCCCGTCGTCGATCATGGCACCGTGTGCTAGACAGCAAGCGGAAGCCGAAAAGGCGGCGCCACCAGGGGAGGAACGACATGCGATGCACCCAATTCATGATCGCGCTCGCAACGGCCGCCACGCTTGCGCTGACCGCGGGCGCGGCGGCTTCGCAAGAGGTGGTCAAGATCGGCATGAGCTTTGCCATGACCGGCGCCGGTTTCGCCGCCGCCGGTCGGCAGGCCGCGGCCGGCGCGCGGCTTTACCTCCAGCACCACGGCAACATGGTCGCCGGCAAGAAGATCGAAATCATCCTGCGCGATGATGCCGGCGTGGCCGACAACGCGCGGCGCCTCGTGCAGGAGATGATCGTCAACGACAAGGTGCAAATGAT
Organism: Hyphomicrobiales bacterium; assembly: GCA_019237215.1. Lineage (GTDB taxonomy): Bacteria > Pseudomonadota > Alphaproteobacteria > Rhizobiales > Xanthobacteraceae > VAZQ01. The sequence goes on from JAFAHL010000215.1 coordinate 2,809, forward strand.
CGCCGGCGGGATCACGCCGACCGTGCTTGCCTACGGTCCGCTCGTCACGCAAGCTAAGATCGCGACTGTCGTCATGATCTCGGGCGCCTCGGTGACCACCACCGCGTCGCCCTATTTCGTCCGCACCAGCTTCATTCTGGCGCAGTCGTCCTGGATCATGGGCGAGTGGGCGCCCAAGAACGGCAGCAAGCGGGTCGTCACGCTGGTCAACGAGTGGGCGCCGGGCACCGAAGCGGAGACCGCGTTCAAGCAACGCTTCACCGAGCTCGGCGGCCAGATCATCGAATCGATCCGCATTCCGCTGGCCAATCCGGACTTTGCGCCGTTCCTGCAGCGCATCCGCGACCTCAACCCCGATACCGCCTTCATCTACTTCCCCGGCACGCAGGCCGGCATTTTCGCCAAGCAGTTCGCCGAGCGCGGCCTGGCCAGTTCCGGCATCAAGATCGTCGGCCCGGGCGATCTCACCGACGACGACGAGCTCAACAATATGGGCGATCAGATGCTGGGGATGGTGACGGCGCATGATTATTCCGCCTCGCACGATTCCGCGCTCAACAAGAAATACGTCGAGGACTTCAAGAAGGCGAACAACTTCCGTCCGAACTTCGTATCGGTCGGCGGCTATGACGGCATGCACCTCATCTACGAGGCGCTCGAGAAGACCCAAGGCAAGACCGACGGCGACAGCCTCATCGCTGCGATGAAGGGCATGAAATGGGAAAGCCCGCGCGGGATGATGTCGATCGATCCGCAGACGCGCGACATCGTGCAGCCCATCTACATTCGCAAGGTCGAGAAGATCAACGGCGAGCTGTGGAACACCGAATTCGCCAAGTTCGACGAGGTCAAGGATCCGCTGAAGGTGAAGAAGTAGCGCCGCGCGCCTTCACTCGCCGTTACCGCTGCGATTGCTCACACCGCGATATTGTCGATCAGCCGCGTCTTGCCGATGCGCGCGGCCACGAGCAGCCGGATCGGACCGTCCGCGAGCGAGGACAACGGCGCAAGCGTGTCGGCGTGGCGGGCTTCGAGATAGTCGAGAACGAAGCCGGCGCGCTCGATGGCGGCGGCGCCCTCGTCGAGCACGCGCGCGGTGAGCTCTCCGCGCGCGATCTTGCCGGCGCAATCCTCGAGCACGCGGTAAAGCGTGGGCGCGGCCGCGCGCTCGCTCGCCGACAGATAGCCGTTGCGCGAGGACAAGGCGAGGCCGTCCGCCTCGCGCACGGTCGCAACCGCGACGATCTTCACCGGCAAATCCAGGTCTTTCGCCAGCCGCGTCACCACCAAGAGCTGCTGGTAGTCCTTCTCGCCGAACATCGCGAGGTCGGGCGCGCATTGGATCAAGAGTTTTCCCACCACCGTCGCCACGCCGGCAAAGAAGTGCGGGCGAAACTTGTCCTCGAGTCCGGCCGTTGCCGGCCCCTGCGGGACGATGCGGGTGGCAAAACCGGCAGGGTACATCGCCGCCACGGCTGGCGCCCATATGAGGTCGACGCTCATGACGGAAAGCGCGGCGAGATCGGTGTCCCAGCTGCGTGGATAGCTCGCAAAATCCTCATGCGGCGCAAATTGCGCGGGATTGACGAAGATCGAGACGACGACGCGTCGCGCGCGTCGCCGCGCCGCCCGCACCAGCGCGAGATGACCGGCATGGAGCGCGCCCATGGTCGGAACCAGCGCGATCCGCTCGCCCGCCCCCCGCCACCGCATGACGGCGCGGCGCAACGCCGACACCGTGCGCACGACTCGAATGGGCATGGAACAGGCTTCGTGGGGTTGGGTTCGCGGCGGGCAAATTACCAAAGCTGCGGCGCCGAGGCCACGTGTGCCGCCACGCACAGGCGCGGGCATTGCGCCGTAAGCCGGATATGGCCACCTTATGGGGCGGGAGTTTCGCCCGTTAAATGCCTGCTGCCATGGCCAACGATCGTCACGACCGCTCACCGACGGACCACAGCCGCGCACCGGCGGCAACCGCCACGCGCGCGGAGATCGACGCGTTCCTTGCCAAGGTGAAGGGCCTCGCTCCGACCGCCGAACCCGGGCGGCGCGGACGGCTCATCTTCGCGCTCGACGCGACCATGAGCCGCCAACCCTTGTGGGATACGGCCTGCCGGCTGCAGGCGGACATGTTCCGCGAGGCGGCGGCGATCGGCGGCCTCGACGTGCAGCTGGTTTATTACCGCGGCCTCGGCGAGTGCCGGGCCTCGCGCTGGGTCTCGCAGGCCGAGCGGCTGGGCACGCTGATGGAGCGGATCGACTGCCGCGGCGGCCATACCCAGATCGGCAAGATCATCGCCCACGCCAAGCGCGAGACGCAGACCATCAAGGTGCAGGCCCTGGTTTTCGTCGGCGACGCCATGGAGGAAAAGCTCGACGATCTTTGTCACGCCGCCGGCGCGCTCGGACTTCTCGGGGTGCCCGCCTTCATGTTCCAGGAAGGCGACAATCCCATCACCGAACAAGCCTTTCGCGAGATCGCGCGCCTGACGCGCGGCGCCTATTGCCGCTTCGATCCGGGCGCAGCCCATGAACTCGGCGAGCTGTTGCGCGCGGCCGCCGCCTACGCCGCGGGCGGCATGCGCGCGCTCGCCGATCTCTCGGCGCGACGCCAGGCCGGCGCAACCAAACTGCTCGAGCAGATGAGACCGTAATGGCCACGATCATTTTCGGCCTGGTGGTGCTGGCGCTGGTGTTGTGGGCGCTCAATGCCTTCACCAAGGTCAACCCGCAAACCGCGGCCGTGGTGTTGAAGACCGGCGGCGGTCTGGGTGCGCTCGCCGCGGCCGGGCTGCTCGGGGTGCGCGGGCGCCTCGACATCGCCATCCCCCTCGGCCTCACCGGCCTCGGCCTGTTGGGATGGTTGCCGTGGAGCATGCCCGGCTTCGCCGCGCGTACGCAAAAGAGCGCGGGCCAGGTCTCGCGCGTGCGTTCGGCCTTCGTGGAGATGGAGCTCGATCACGACACCGGCGCCATGCGCGGACGCATCCTCGCCGGTGGGCACGAAGGCGCAGCGCTGGACGCGCTCGACGTCGCAACGCTGACCGGCTTCCTCCCCGAGATCGACGAGGAAAGCCGCTCGCTACTTATGGCGTATCTCGACCGCCGGGAGCCCGCGTGGCGTGAACACGCGCAAGGTGACGCGGCACCGGGCACGGACCGCCGGGCGTGGAGCGGCGGCAAAATGACGGAGGAGGAGGCCTATCAGATCCTTGGCGTGCAGCCGGGGGCGAGCGCGGAGGACATCGGGCGCGCCCACCGCGCGCTCATGAAGAAACTGCATCCCGACCAAGGGGGGTCGACGTATCTCGCGGCCCGCGTGAATGAAGCCAAGGAGGTGCTTTTGCGCCGCCATCGCTGAACTCCTTTGATCGCGACATGGGCGGCTCCTGTGCGACGCGGGTCCCTGTCATTCGCTTCGACGTCAGTTCTTGACGGTCACGCATTCGACGTCGTTTTTCTTGAGGTATTTGCAGGCGGCTTCCGCCTTGTCCTTGTCGAGTCCGGCAAAGCGCGCGCGATAATAGGTGGTGCCTGCCTTATCGACCGTTTCGGTGAAGCCTTCCGCGCCGCCGAGCATTTTCGACGCCTTGTTTTGCACGCTGGAGAGGCGCTGCTTGGCGGCCTGCTCGGCGGGAAACGCGCCGACTTGAATCATCCAACCCGGCGGGTGCTGCGGCTTTGCGGTAGGCGCGGCCGGGGCCGGCTTTGCCGTCGATGTGGCGGCCGCGACCTTCGCCGCGGGCGCCGGCTTCGGCGTAGGTACGACGACGGGTGCTGCGGCGGCAACAGGCGCGGGTGGAGCGCTCAATGCGCCCGGATTTGCGCCGGCAGGCTCTGCGGCCGGCTCGGGCTTGGCTGCGGCTGCGGTGACCGCCGCTGCGGGTGGCGGTGCCGCGGGCTCTTCCTTCGCCGCGATCGCCGCTGCAGCCGGCGCTGCAGCCGGCTCGGGCTTGGTCGCAACCTCCGGCGGGACGGCGGCGGGTTCTGGTTTTGCCGCAGCCACGGGCGCGGGCGGTGGTGCCGGTGGTTCGGCGGCGATGGGGGCGGGCGGCGGTGCCGCCGGCTCCGCCTTCGCGGCGGCCATTGGCGCGGGCGCCGGCGCCGCAACGGGCTGAGCTTCGGCAGCGGGCGAAGCGACCTGCGATGCCGCGAGCGCGGCCGTCCGCACGCCGGGTCTCACCGTCAGCGTCTTGACCAGCACGGGGCGGATCGGTTCGGTCGAGCCGGCGGCGGCGTACGTTTGCGTCAGCGTGGCCGCGGCGGCGGGCTCCGACCGCAACGCCGCTGGTTCGGCCGGCGGCGCGGCCGAATTCGAATTGAAGCGCACGGGCAAGCTCGTTGCGCTGGCGACGGCGAACCGCGGCTCGGCTTTGGCCTCAGCCTTCGACGCTTCCTTCGGTTCGATTTTGGCCGCAGCAACTTTCGGCTCGGCCTTGGTCACGACCATCGGCTCAGGCTTAGGCTCGGACTTGGGCTCCGACTTACGCTCCGACTTACGCTCCGACTTGGGCTCCGCCTTGGCCACGGCCGTCGGCGCGGGCTTGGTTTCGGCCTTGGTCACAACCATCGGCTCGGGCCTCACCTCCGGCGTCCCGCTCGCCTCGGCGACGATCGGCGCCGTGCGCTTGATCGACGCCAGCGCGATCTTGTCGTTGATCAGCTCGCGCATGCGCGCGTCGCGGCTGCCGCCGCTGCTGCCGCCCATGACGACGGCGACGAGATAACGATTTCCGCGATGCACCGACGTCACCAGATTG
>JAFAHL010000269.1 GCA_019237215.1 Hyphomicrobiales bacterium
CGCAGCGCCCGGTTACTCCGGCTTGATGTTGGCCGCGCGGATGACCTTGCCCCACATTTCGGTCTCGACCTTGATGCGGCTTGCAAATTCCTCCGGCGTGCTGGCGACGGCTTCGAAGCCGAGCGTGGGCAAGCGTTCCTTCACGTCCGGCAGCGCAATGATCCCCGCGATCTCGCGCTGCACCGCGCCGATGATCTCATTCGGCGTTCCGGCCGGGGCCAAAAGTCCGACCCAGCTATCGCCTTGGATGTCCGGATAGCCGGCCTCGGCGGTCGTCGGGACCTCGGAGAGGAGCTGCGAGCGCGTCTTGCTCGCGAGCGCGAGCGGACGCAGTTGCCCGGTTTCGAGCGCCTGGGCGGCCGAGGCGACCGTGCTCCAGGCGATCGGGGTGTGACCGGCCATCGCCGAGGCAATCGCGGGCGCCGCGCCGTTGAAGGGGACATGCACGATGTCGAGCGCTTGCGACAGGCGCAGCATTTCACCCAGGAGATGGCCCTGCGTCCCCACGCCGCCCGATGTGTAAGTATATTTTCCCGGATTGGATTTGATCAGCGCGACGAGCTCGCCGAGATTGCGCACCGGCAACGACGGATTGACGGTGAGCACGTTCGGCGCGGAGACCGCGAGCGTGACCGGGGCGAGGTCCTTGTCGGGGTCGAACGGCAATTTGGCGAAAAGCGTGGGGTTCACGACATAGGAGCTGAATGCAATGAGGAGGGTGTAGCCGTCGGGCGCCGCTCGCGCCGCCTGGGCGGTGCCGACGTTGCCGGTCGCGCCCGCGATGTTCTCGATGTAGAACTGCTTGCCGAAATGCTCAGTGAGCTTTTGCGCGGCGAGACGGGCGAAAATGTCGGTCGAGCCGCCGGGCTGGAACGGGACGATCACGCGCACCGGCCGCATCGGCCACGTCTGCGCCCGCGCGCTGCCCGAGGCGGCCGAGAACGCGGCTGCGCCCACCAACAGATACAAAAATCGACGCCGCGGAGGGTTCACCGCGAGAGCTTAGCATGCGACGACATCGGCCGATACGCGAGGAGCGCGATCGGTGCAAACGATGCCTCGCTTCCAGCATCGCGGCTCACGCTGGCACACGGGCCGGCGGATCACTACATCGGCCACATGTGCGGGAGGACCATCCAGAGCAGCGCACCGCTTCGCTATGCCATCGTCGATGGCATGAACGTGCGCGACAGCCGGCTGCACAACCATCCACCGCGGTGGAATGCCGCGCCGAGTCAAGACCTGCTGGTCATCCGCCGCAACCACAGCACCGGCGAGGTGTCGCTCGACCCGCTGCGATGGGGCTTGATCCCCAACTGGTGCGATGATCCCAAGGGCGGCCGCAAGCCGATCAATGCCAAGTGCGAGACCGTGCGGGATTTGCCTGCGTTCCGCGAGGCCTACCGCAGACGCCGCTGCATCGTCCCGGTCGATGGATTTTTCGAATGGAAGGCGATCAAAGGCCGCAAAGCGAAGCAGCCTTACGCCATCGCCATGAAGGACGGCGCGCCCTTCGGCCTCGCCGGCATTTGGGAGAACTGGAAAGAACCTGCTTCGGGCGACTGGATTCGGACCTTTGCAATCATCACCACGGACGCCAACGATCTCGTGGCCGAGATTCACGATCGCATGCCGGTCATTCTGGCGCCGGCTGATTATGCTCGCTGGCTCGGCGAGGAAGACGATCCGCACGATTTAATGCGTTCGTTTCCGGCGCCTCTGATGCGGATGTGGCCGATTTCGCCGCGCGTCAACAAGCCCGAGAATGACGATGCCGCCATCATCGAGCCGATCGAAGCGGCCATCGATGCCGCATCCTGCGGCAAGGCGCCAAGCTCGCCCGGCCGCCGGTTGTGACACCGTGTCGCCGTTGTCACAGATGTCATAAATCGGCCCAAACAGGGGCTATTAAGGGGTCATTAAATTGCCTCCCCCTAGTGGTTGGGTAGACTCAACAAGTGAGACTCACCACCCATCGGGCGCGGCCGTTTCTTTCAGGTTGGTCCAAATCGGGGTAGAACGGGGCATGCGCAGCACCGTTGCCGCAACTGTTCTGCTGGCGTCCCTGCTCGGCGCGGGGACGGCAGGCGCCGCCGAATGTCCCGCGGATGCGCTCGGGGTCAGCCGCACGCTCGTGGTCGACGTGAACGAGCACCCGCGCGTCGGCAGCTGGCAGTACGGGGAATCGCTGCCGCTCAACGACCACGAGGTGGTGCTGACCTTCGACGACGGTCCGCTGCCGGCCTATACCGATCGCGTCCTCGATCTGCTCGCCGCCGAATGCGTGAAGGCCACGTTCTTCATGGTCGGCCGCATGGTGCAGGCTTATCCCGCCGCCGTACGGCGCGTCTACGACGAGGGCCATACGATCGCCAACCACAGCCAGACCCACCCCTTCACCTTCCACAAGATGTCGGTGGAAGCGGCTTCGCGCGAAATCGAGGGCGGCTTTTCCTCGCTGCGCACCGCGCTCGGCGACCCGAAGGCGGTCGCTCCGTTCTTCCGCTTCCCCGGCCTGTTGCGGCAGACCGCGGTCGAGCAATACCTCGCCGACCACGGCGACATGACCTGGAGCGTGGACATCGCCGCCGATGACTGGACGCGCATCAACAACCGCGAGGTCGCGCGCCGCGCCATCAGCCGGCTCGAGGCGCGCGGCAAAGGCATATTGCTGCTGCACGACATCCAAGCCCGCACCGCGCTCGCGCTTCCGGAGATTCTCCAGGAGCTCAAAGCGCGCGGCTTCAAGATCGTGCACGTGGTCCCGGCCACGCCCGATCGACCGAAGACCGTGACCGAGCCCGAGCTGTGGGCCGCGCGCCACGCGCCCGAGCCGAAGATCTGGCCGCACACCTTGGTCGTGGGCGGGGAGAGCCCCGAGCCGGCGCTCGCGGCGCCGAGCCTCGCGAGCTTCGGCATCGAGAGGTTCGGGCCGGTGACCAAAGTGGCGATGGCGCAGACGTTCGAACGCTCGAGCGATGCCGCGCCGGTGTGGCCGGCGGCGGTCGCCTACGCAATGCCGGCCAATGCCGAGGTCTTGCCGATACCGGGCGCGCACAATTTCAGATATTCCCGCGTATTCCGATTGGGAAGCGCGGAGGAGAAGGCCAAGCCCAAGCCGGAGGCCAAGAAGTCCGTCCGCACCGCCAGGACCAAAGATTCAGCTGCGGCATCGGGCGGGTGGTTCGGAGCGTGGCCGGCACCAGCGCGGCCCGCGCGCGCGTCCGGTCACCAGTTGAGCGTGACGCGGCCCCCCCCGATCAATTTGGCGGCGCCGCAAGCGCGCTGAGTGGAGCGCGGACCAGCGCGGACGCCGATCTTCGAGCTCGAACGAAAACGCGCCGGGCTGCATTGGCCCGGCGCGCTGTGGATTAATGACGGTTGGTGAGCGTCGCAGCCGCGCTCAGCACCCTGCGGTCTGAGCCGCCATCACCAGCAGCGCCAACGCCGGCAATAGCCACGCCAGCCGCGCCACGTGCACCAGCAGCGCACCTGGGTCACGGAACCCATTTCGGCCGCGGCTCGACCGATGGCTGCGACGTTCGCCGGCGCCGATACGGTCGGTACCGTGCCAACGAGCGAAAGCCCAGCTGCAACAAGAGCTCCAATCACGATTGAACGCATTGCGTCCTCCTTGCGTCACCACCCAGAGGACCTTAACCGGTTGAGAGGGGGTAATAAACCAGCTTATGGCTTGAGGTGGATGTGTCGTGGAAAGCGCGACGGCAAGCTCGTGCGGACCTGCGAGTGAGCGCGCGCGCGCCGCGCGCGAGCAGCTTCGCGCGCAGCTCCTTCTGCCAACTGACCTAGGGTGGTGCGGTCGAGAGGACTCGAACCTCCACGGGTTGCCCCGCTAGCACCTCAAGCTAGTGCGTCTACCAATTCCGCCACGACCGCAAATGAACGCGGGCCGCGGGGCCGCGCGCCGAAGCGACGGCGCTCGATGTAACAAATCAACCCGGAGCGAACAAGGGCCGCGGCGCTTCGCTCGTCCGGGTCGAGCGCGCACGCACGCGTGCTTGCCCAGCCCCCGTAAGCGCGCCGCTGCGCAGGTTCCTTGACTTCTGCCGCAACGCAGGATGTTGCTTGCGTCCACACGGCTGGAGCGCTTCCAAGCCCGTCACCATATAGTTTCAGGATGATCCGTGCGCGCGACGATTTAATGGCCCGCCTCGATCGGGCTTCGAGCCCGGTGGAGTGGCGGATCAGCGAGGGCCTTGTAGCCTACGAAACCGCGCTCGCGCGCATGGAGACGCGCGCCGCGGCGATCGCCGACGGCGTCGCGAGCGAACTCATCTGGCTGCTCGAACATCCGCCGCTCTACACCGCCGGGACCAGCGCCAAATGGGCCGAGGTGATCGAGGCGCGCTTTCCGGTCCATTCCGCCGGGCGCGGCGGGCAGTTGACCTATCATGGCCCTGGGCAGCGGGTCGTCTACGTCATGCTCGATCTCAAGCGCCGCGGCCCGGACGTGCGCCGCTTCGTGGCCACGCTGGAGGAATGGATCATCCGCGCCCTGGCGAACTTCGACGTTGCGGGCGAGCGGCGCGCGGACCGCATCGGAGTCTGGGTGCGGCGGCCGGACAAGGGCGCCGGCCGCGAGGACAAGATCGCGGCCATCGGCGTCAGGATCAGACGCTGGGTCACGCTGCACGGCATGGCGCTCAATATCGACTGCGATCTCTCGCACTATGCCGGCATCGTGCCCTGCGGGGTGTCCGACCCGCGTTACGGCATCACCAGCCTCGCCGATCTCGGCCGCGCGGTGACGCTAGGCGAGATCGACGAAGCGCTGCGGCACGAATTCGAAAATTTGTTTGGGCCGGTTGCTCGTAGTCAGGCTGCGACCGACAGCTTGGTTGCGAGCTTTCCCGCGCCATAGCGGCGTTCCTGCGTCACCGCGCTGAAGC
>JAFAHL010000709.1 GCA_019237215.1 Hyphomicrobiales bacterium
CCGTAGACGTAGATGTTGTTGCGCACGATCTCCGCGATATCGACCGGCGTCTCCTCGTGCGGGAAGGCGGCGAGGCAGACCTTGCCGCCGCGGTTGACCATGCGCACCGCCTCGTTGACGGCGTTGGGCGCGCCCGAGCACTCGAGCACATAGTCGACACCCTTGCCGCCGTTGAGCCGGCGCACCGCCGCGACCGCGTCCTCCCGCCTGACGTTGACGACGTGGTCGGCACCGAGCTCGCGGCCGATCTCGAGCCGGTTGTCGCGCGTACCGGTGAGGATGACCGGATGCGCGCCGAGCGCCCTTGCGACCGCGACGCCCAGGAGGCCGATCGGGCCGGGGCCGGTGACCACCACGCTTTCCCCCGCGACCAGCCCGCCGAGCTCGGTGAGCCCGTACATCGCGGTGCCGGCGGTGACCACCAGCGTCGCCTCCTCGTCCGACATCGCGTCGGGAATCGCAACCAACGTGTTGATGTTGTTGACCTGATATTCGCAGAAGCCGCCGTCGGTGGTGAAGCCGTTGGCGCGGTGACCTTTGTCGACGTCGCCGTAGTTGAGACCGTAGTTGTGACAGGCGGTGTACATGCCCTCGCGGCAGCGCTTGCACTGGCCGCAGCCGGCATGAATCTCGACGGTCACGCGCTGGCCGATCCCGTATTCGTCGACGCCCGGGCCGAGCGCGACCACGGTGCCCATATATTCGTGCCCGGGAGTGAAGTTCTTGTTGTGCGGCATGCCGCCAAGAATCAACGCCGGCGGCCCGTGATAGATGATCTCGAGATCGGTCGCGCAGATCGCGACCGCGTCGATGCGCACCAGAACCTCGGCCTTCTTCGGCACCGGTACCGGCTTCTCCCGCAACAAAAGCGCGCCGGGATCGCCGAGCACCCATGCCTTCATGGTGTCGGGGATGGGATAATCCGTGCTCGTTTTTACTCCAGTTGGCGCGTACATCGGGTTCCTTTCGACGCATGCAGCCGCGCCTCGACGGCATCGCGGGCGCGCAACGGCGGTCGCAATCGATCCGGGAGCAGATTAGTGTATGTGTCCTCGATATTCGAGGGGTATAATCACCGCACCCCGCCGCTGACCCGCAGGGAAGTGAGAGACCGCGGACAAATGGCCGATCACTCAATCTCGACCATTGCGATCCGCGATTGCCGCATCCGCCTCATGCGCGGCGGGGCGGGGCCACCGCTGCTCTTTCTCCACGGCGGCGGCGGCATGGGAATCTGGCTCCCGTGCATGGCGCGGCTGGCGAAAGAGTTCCAGGTGATCGCTCCCGAGCATCCCGGCTTCGGCGCCTCCGACACGCCGCCATGGCTCGATACCGTCGGCGATCTGGCCAACTTCTATCTCGACTTCCTCGACCAGCTCGACCTCTCCGGCGTCCATCTCATCGGGAGTTCGCTCGGCGGCTGGATTGCCACGGAGGTGGCGGTGCGCAATGCGACCCGCCTGGCCTCGCTCACGCTCGTCGGAGCCGCCGGAATCCATCTCAACGACGTGGCGCAGGTGGATACCTTTCTGAGCAACGAGGAGCAGCGCATCCGCGACCTGTTCCACGATCAAGAGCTTGCCGAGGCGGTGATCGCGGGCTCGCAGCGGCCGGAGCTGGAAGATGCCGCGCTCAAGAACCGGATGATGACCGCCAAGTTGTCGTGGCAACCGCGCAACCACGATCCCCATCTACGCAAGTGGCTGCATCGAATCAAAGTGCCGACGCTGCTGATCTGGGGGGATCACGATCGGGTCTTTCCGAAGGACTATGCGTTCGCGTTTCAAGGGCTGATCCCGGGGGCGAAGGCCGTCATCATCGCGGACTGCGGGCACCTGCCGCACGTGGAGAAGGGCGACGCCTTTGCCGCCGAACTTGAAGTCTTCATCGGCGCCATGAGGATCGCAGCATGAAGTTCTTCAATTTCCATCTCATGCCTTACCGGCACGCCGATCTCGATGCGATCGCAAAGAACGGCTCGGCCTGGGTGACGCTCTCGAACCGCCATTACGATCCGCAAAAGGGCGCCGAGCTCTATCACGACTATCTCGATCAGATGGAGTTTGCCGACAAGCTCGGCTTCGACGGCGTCTGCCTCAATGAGCATCACCAGACCGCTTACGGCATGATGCCTATACCCGGCGTTCTCGCCGGGGCGCTGACGCGCAGCGTCAAACGCGCCAAGCTCGCCATTCTCGGCCGCGCGCTGCCACTGCTCAACAATCCGCTGATGGTGGCGGAAGAATACGCCATCCTCGACAATCTCACGCGCGGGCGGCTGATCGCGGGTTTCGTGCGCGGCATCGGCGCCGAATATCACGCCATGGGCATCAATCCGGCCTATTCGCAGGAGCGTTTCGCCGAAGCCCACGATCTCATCGTGCGGGCATGGACCGAGCCGGGGCCGTTCTCCTATGTCGGCAAGCACTATCAGTTCAGATACGTCAATCCCTGGCCGCGCCCGTACCAGAACCCGCATCCGCCGATCTGGATACCCTCGCAAGGCTCCGGGTCGACCATCCGCTGGGCCGCGCGCATGCGCTACACCTATTGTCAGACGCTAAGCCCAATCGCGGCGGTGGCGCGCTTCTTCCAGCTGTATCGCGACGAGGCCGACAAGGCGGGCTACAAGGCCTCGCCCGACCAACTCGCCTGGTCGAACACGATCTACGTGGCCGAGACCGACGAAACGGCGGTGCGGGAAGCGCGGCCGCACCTGGAAGCGCTCATGAACTATTTCCTGAAAATGCCGACCGAGATGCTGCTGCCGCCGGGCTATACCGATCCCGCGTCCATGAAGCGGGTACGCGCGGCCAAGGTCACGGGCAAGCCGCAGTCGATCGAGGATGTCATCAAGGCGGGCGTCGTGATCGTTGGCAGCCCCAATACCGTGCGCGAAAAACTCGCCGAATATCAGGATCTGGCGGGCTTCAACACCTCGCTGACCAAGACCCAGTTCGGCACGCTGCCCGACGACATGACGCGCGCGAACATGACGGCGATCGCCGAGGAGGTTCTGCCGCATTTCCGCGATCGTTCCCCGCAGGGCGCGCGACAAGAGGCGGCGGAGTAACAGCGCATCATCGGCCGCGGCCGCGCGCGCACGGTCATTTAGGGAAATGACGGACGGCGTATTGCGCGTTGGCGCGCCTCACACGGCCTTGAGATGGGCATCGCGGCGTTCGTAGAGGTCCTCGTCGGCATAGCCCATGGTCTCGGGCTTGCCGCGTCCGAGCATGACCTGGAAGTAGGCCGGCTCCAGGCTGTCGTTCTGATAGCCGTGGATGACGCCGGCGGGGCATGAGATGCATTCCCACGGCCCGAGGCGGGTGGTGAGGCGCTTGCCGTTCTCGTCCTCGACGAAGACGTCGAGATAGCCCTGCAGCACGAAGAAGCACTCTTCGACCTCGTGGGTGTGGGCGGCGTTGCCCTGTCCCGGCTCCACATACATGATCGACAGGGTGAAGTTGTTCGCCGGGATGACGCTCGGATCGCCGTGCTTGCCGGACCCGCCCGCCCCGATGAAGCGGTGTTGCGCGCGCTTGTAACCTTCGATCTTGGCGTCCTCGAACGCCGCCCAGTCGGGCTTCTTCTCGCGGAAGCGCCCGACATATTTCTGCATGATGTCCTCGAGGGGAACATCGACCAGTTCCGGCGGACGTTGATGCCGTGCAACGCTCATGGGTCGCTCCTATTGAGAACGGCGGAAATACTCCGTCGAATCTATGCTTTCATGGCGCGACGCGTCAATGAAGCGCGAATCTGCCACGAGCGTCATTGCCGGGCATAGCGCGTTGAAGACGCGCGTAGACGCGCTTATGACCCGGCAATCCATCCATGTTCGCAAAGACTTCTTTCGAAGGAGATGGATGCCCGGGTCAAGCCCGGGCATGACGATCCAGAATACCGCCTCACTTGCGTGGCGCCCGCGCGAGTTCCCAGACGCGCGTCGGCGTGAGCGGAAGCTCGCGCGGTTGCGCGCCGAACGCGCTCAGCGCATTCGCCACGGCATTGGCCATCACGCCGCCGGCGGCGATGATGCCGCCCTCGCCGGCGCCCTTTGCACCCAACGGATTGATTGGCGAGGGGTGATCTCCCATGACGATGGCGCGGATATTGGGGAAGTCGCTGGCGGTGGGGATGAGATAATCGGCAAGCGAGCCCGTCAGCAGCTGGCCTTCCTGGTCGTAGACGAGATGCTCCATCATGGCGCCGCCGAGCCCTTGCACCACCGAGCCGATCGCCTGCCCGTGCACCGTCAGGGGATTGATGACGCGCCCGCAATCCTCGACCACGACGTAGTCGACGAGTTCCACGTGGCCGAGCTTGGCATCGACCGCCACGTGGGCGGCATGGGCGCCGTAGGTGTAAGTGTGCTTCTTGTTGAGGAAGGCGCCCTCGGCCGAAATGCCTTGCCTCGAAAGCCCGTTCAAGGCGATGGATTTACCGCCGGGCCCGACCGCCTTGCTGCCTTCGACGATTTCGACCTCGGACGGCTGGCAGCCCAGGCGCTGCGCCGCCTGCGCGCGAATCGCTGCGCGCAGATTCTTCGCCGCATCGAGCATCGCCGAGCCGCCCATCACCACCGAACGCGAGTGGTAGGCGCCGTAGCCGTCCGCGACGTAAGAGGTGCTGCCGTGAAAGACGCCGCGGATGCGATCGATGGTGACTTCGAGCGCGTCGGCGGCGATCTGCGCGAACGCCGTCTCCAACCCCTGGCCGATCGCCGACGACCCGACGTAGACCGAGTAAAGTCCATCCGGCTCGAGCACGATGCGGGCGCTCTCCTTCGGCCCGGCGGCGCCGCCCTCGATGAAGCAGCCCAGCGCAAGGCCGTGGTAGCGCCCGTCGATCAGCTTCCCCGCGAGCTTCGACTTTTCCGTCCACTTGATCTCGTCGAGACAGCGCTCGAGCGTGGTTTGGTAGTCGCCGCTGTCGAATTCGTCCTTGCTCTCGAAGGGCGTGATGGTGGCGATCTGATACGGCATCTCCCGCTGCGACACGAGATTGCGGCGGCGGAACTCGACGCGGTCGAGCCCGAGATCCTGCGCCACCATGTCGAGCAGGCGCTCGCGGAAGAAATCGGTCTCGAAACGGCCGGGCCCGCGATAAGTGCCGACTGGCGTCTTGTTGGTGAGCTGCAACGCGACGTCGATGTCGATGTGGGGAATGCGATATGGCCCCGACATGAACTGCGCGACGTTGCGGGCGCCGACCGCGCCGTTGGTGCGCATATAGGCGCCGACGTCCACGTAGGCATGACCACGCAGGGCTAGGATGGTGCCGTCGCGCTTGCAGGCGATCTCGACGTCGCATTCCGCTTCGCGGGCGTGGTTCACGCACATCAAGTGCTCGCGCCGGTCTTCCGTCCATTTCACCGGCAGGCCGGTGTGGCGCGCCGCGAATGGAATGAGAAAATCCTCCGGATAGAACTCGCCGCGCGCGCCAAAGCCGCCGCCGACATCGTTCTCCACGATCTCGATGGCGCTTTCGGGTAGTCCCATCTGTTTCGCCAAGGTGCGGCGATTGAAGAACAAGACCTTGGCGCCGCCGGAAAGGGTGAGACGCCCGCGCGCCGCGTCCCATTCCGCGAGCAGCCCGCGCGGCTCCAAAGGTAGTGCCATGTGTCGCTGGGTGCGGAAACTCTCGCGCCTGACGTAAGGCGCGTCGGCGAACGCCGCGTCGGCGTCGCCGCGCACGGCGCGGAACTTGATCGCGAGATTGGTGCCTTTGTCCTCGAACAACAGCGATGCGTCTTGCGCCGACGCGCGGCGGTCGGCGACGGCCGGCAGCGGCTCGATCTCGACCTCGATCAGGCCGAGCGCGTCCTCGGCGATGGCCGCGGTCTCGGCGAGCACGACCGCGATGGCCTCGCCCACGTAGCGCACCTTGGTCTCCGCGATCACCGGCTGTCCGAACGGCTCGAAATCCGGCAACGGTTGCAGCCGCATGGGCACGCGCGGCACGCGGTTGCCGATATCCTTGGCCGTGATCACGCTGTGCACGCCCGGCAACGCGCGCGCGGCCGCGACGGCGATCGAGCGGATGTGGCCATGGGCGACGGAGCTGCGCAGGATCGCCGCGTGCAGCATGTCCTTGCGCGCGAGATCGTCGACGTATTGTCCGCGCCCGCGCAAAAAACGCAGATCCTCGAACCGTTCGATCGGGCTGCCGATGAGCGAATTGACCGTTCTCATGCACGCTCCCCGCTGCGGTCCCGCCCCTTCGGCTGATAGGCGGCGCGCGCGTCGAGCACGGCCTCGACGATAGGGATATAGCCGGTGCAGCGGCAAAGATTGCCCGAGAGCACCTCGCGCACCCGCGCGGCGTCGCAATCGGGCTCCTCGCTCAGCAGCGCGTGCGCGGTCGTGATCATGCCTGGCGTGCAGAAGCCGCATTGCAGCGCATGGTGCCTGCGGAAGGCTTTTTGCAGCGGCGTGAGGTCGGCATCGTTGGAGAGCCCTTCAACGGTGACGACCTCCGCGCCCTCGGCCTGCACCGCGAGCATCAGGCACGAGCGCACGGCCGCGCCGTCGACGATGACGGTGCAGGCACCGCACACGCCGTGCTCGCAGCCCACATGGGTCCCGGTCAGCCGCAGATGATGGCGCAGGCAATCCGCCAGCGTGAGCCGCGGCTCCACTTCGACCTCGACCTCTTGCCCGTTGACGCGAAATCGAACTGCCATGAGAGAGCCGGCCGGATGAAGCTTAAGCGGCCGCGCGCTTGAGCGCGCGTTCGACCAGCGTTCCGACGAGCGCGCGCCGGTAGGCGGCGCTGGCGTGAATATCGTCCTGCGGATCGACGGCGGCGGAGGTGGCAGCCTCGGCTTTGGCAATGATCGCCGCGTCGATGGCTCGTCCGTTGAGGACGGCTTCCACGCTGGGCAGACGCAGCGGCCGGTCGGCCACGCCGATGACGCCGACATGAGCGTTGCGCGCTTTGCCGCTCTCGTCCTGGTCGTAGAAAACCGCGGCCGCCGCCATCGCGAAGTCGCCGCGGCGCCGGGCGAATTCCTCAAATCCCCAGCGCCGGGTCGCCGGCCAAGCGGGCAGGCGGATTTCGACGATGATCTCGTCCGGCGTCAGCGCGGTCGTGAGCGCCCCCTGGAAGAAGTCGGCGGCTTGGATCACGTGCGCGCCGGATTTTCCGACCACGGCGATCTCGGCGTCGCAGGTCATCGCGATCCCCGGCATTTCGGCGGCCGGATCGGCATGGGCGACGCTGCCGCCGACCGTGCCGCGATTGCGGACCTGATAATGCGCAACGTGCGTGATCGCGGCCTTGAGCAGCGGATGCGCGGTATCGAGCCGTTCGTCGTCTTCGATGTCGCGCCAGCGCACCATGGCGCCAAGCGTCACGCCTTTCGCCGAAATCCTGATCCCGCGCAGATCGGGAAGTTTGCGAAGGTCGACGAGCAGCGTGGGCTGGGCAAGGCGGAACGCCAGCATCGGTACAAGGCTTTGGCCGCCAGCGATCGCCTTGGCATCGCCGTCGCGCGCCACCAAGAGTTGAATGGCTTCGGGGAGCGTCGTCGGGCATGCATAGTCGAAGGGCGGCAATTTCATGATCCGGGCGCATCCTTCGGCATGCAACGACGCGA
>JAFAHL010000236.1 GCA_019237215.1 Hyphomicrobiales bacterium
CGCACGTCCGAGAGCGCCTGCGGCTCAATCTGCCGGCCCTTGGGGGTGCGGCGCGGGCGGTTGCGCCGTCCCAGTCCTCCGCGATCGTCGGTACGCGCGTCCATGTTGGAATCCTTCTCAAGCCAGAAGAACGCTTGCCGTTGATCAAAAACAAGCCCTCAATTACCATCGATCGATTGAGGTTTTCTATCAACGGTGCGGGACCGCAGGCGCCGGTCCGCTGGAGCTACCACCTTGATCGATAAGCTCGAATTCCTTCTGGCGCTGGCCCGCGAGCGGCATTTCGGCCGCGCCGCGGAGGCCTGCGGGGTGACCCAGCCTACGCTGTCCGCCGGGGTCAAGCAGCTCGAGGACGCCATGGGCGTGCTGCTGGTCAATCGCGGCTCGCGCTTTCGCAGCTTCACACCGGAGGGCGAACGGGTGCTCGCTTGGGCGCGCCGCATCGTCGGCGACGCGCGCGCCATGCGCCAGGAGCTTGACGCGTTGCGACACGGACTGACCGGGCGGCTGCGGATCGCCGCGATCCCCACCACGCTGGCCATGGTGGCGAGCCTCACCACGCCGTTCCGTATGCGCCATCCCAACGTGCAGTTCACCATCCTGTCGCGCACCTCGATCGAGGTGCTGGCCGAGCTCGAAAATCTCGAGATCGACGCCGGCGTCACCTATCTCGACAACGAGCCGCTCGGCCGCGTGAACGCGTTCCCGCTCTATCGCGAGCACTACCGCCTGTTGACGTCGTCCGACGCACCGTTCGGCAACCGCGCCACGGTGACCTGGGCGGAGGTGGCGCAAGTGCCGCTCTGCCTGCTCACCCCCGACAAGCAGAACCGGCGCATCATCGACGAGCTGTTGCGCGGCGCTGGCGGCACGCCGCAGCCCACCCTCGAATCCAATTCCATGATCGTGCTGTTCGCGCACGTGCGCACCGGCCGTTGGGCGAGCGTCATGCCGGCGAAGCTCGCGGAGACGTTGGGGCTGACCGAGACCATCCGCGCCATTCCCATCGTCGAGCCGCAGGCCGTGCACACCATCGGGCTCGTCGTTCCCGCGCGCGCGCCGATGACGCCGCTGACCGCGGCGCTGGTGGCGGAAGCGCAGCGGCTGGCGCCGCAGCTCGACGCGGTCGAGCCGCGCGAGCGCAGGACGCGGCGGCGGGGTTAGGCGCGATTTTCCGTGCTTTTTTTGTGCGGCTACATTACGAATTTACTTGACTACGTAACGTAATTAGCCTATAAAGGCGTATCAGCCGAAATCGCGCATGGGAGGTCTACCCGCGTGCACGCGCACGACTGCCGCCCCCGAAAACCGCATCTGCCGCTACGTCCTAGGGTTGTAGCAAAGAGGCAGCGCGACGATCTCACCCCCGTCTCATTGTTTCCGATTGTTCTTAACAATGACCAACCAAGGTCGAATGCAACCATAAGCTGTTCAGGCTCTTGGGCGGGTTTACGGGAATAGCAGAACCAGCGACGGAGGGCCGCAGCGGCGCGCTCGCGCATCGCGACCAGTCCAGGTTGTCGCAGCATCGCCAAGTTCCTAGCATCGCGCGCACAGGCGACGCCTTCCCGGGAGCAGATGGATGAGCGAGTCACGCAACGTCGGGGGATCGCCGTCGCGGCGCCGCCTCGTCAAGGCCGCGCTCGCGGGCCTCGCCGCGCCTGCCGTTTTGCGCATCGCCATGGCCTTCGCCGCCTATCCCGATCGCCCGGTCCGGATCGTGGTCGCCAACACCCCGGGTGGACCATCCGACATCATCGCGCGCTTCATGGCGGCCGCGATGCAGGAGGCGATGAGCGCCTCGGTCGTCGTGGAGAACAAGGGCGGCGGCGGCGGCAATATCGGCATGGGCTACGTCGCGCGCGCGGACGCCGACGGCTATACGATCCTGCTGTCGACCAGCGCCTACGCCGTCAACCCCGGCCTCTACAACACGCCGCCCTACGATCCGTTCAAGGATTTCATCGCCGTGTGCGAGCTCGCGGTGTCGCCGCACGTGTTCGCGGTGATGCCGGATCTCGGCGCCACCACGATGAAGGAGTTCGTTGCGCTGGCCAAGGCCAATCCCGACAAGTTCAACGTCTCGACGCCGCCGATCGGAACCACGCCGCAGCTCCAGGCTGAGGTGCTCAAGCTGCGCGAAGGCCTGCAGAAGATGGCGACCATCCCCTTCCCCGGCGGCGGCGATGCGCTCAAGGCGCTGCTCTCGGGCACCGTTCAGCTGAGTTCCGGCGTGCTGGCGCCGGCGCATCCGCAGATCAAGGCCGGCGCGATCAAGGGCCTCGCCGTCACCGGGCGCACGCGCTGGCACGACCTGCCGGATATTCCCACCATGCTGGAGGCGGGCTATCCGGATTTCGTGTTGGACACCTACACCGCGCTGATGGCGCCGGCGAAGACGCCGCCGCAGATCGTGGGGCGGCTGGAGAAGATCGCGCTCGACATTCTCAGCAAACCCGACATGCGCCAGCGGCTCACCCAGGCGGGGTTCGAGGTGACCGCGAAGGACGGCAAGAGCCACATGCAGCGCCTCGCCAAGGAGGTGCCCATGTTCAGCGAGATCATCGCCCAGGCCGGGATCAAGAAGCTCTAGCGTCTGGGTTCGTTCACATCGCTGACATCATGGCCCGTTCGTCCCCGCGAAAGCGGGGACCCAGTTTCTCCTGGATTCCCGCTTTCGCGGGAATGAACGGAGTGTGAATGCGACGCTTCTTGTTCGCGGATGCAGGTATAGACGCCACGACAGGCGCGCGTGTGGCTTTCAAAACAGCCCGACGATGCGCCCATCGGTGCCGACGTCGATCGAGTCGGCGGCCGGCACCCGGGGCAGGCCGGGCATGGTCATGATCTCTCCGCAGATCGCCACCACGAACTCGGCGCCGGCCGAAAGCCGCACCTCGCGCACCGTCACGATGTGATCCTCGGGCGCGCCCTTGGTGTCGGCGTTGGTGGTGAAGCTGTACTGGGTCTTGGCCATGCAGACCGGCAATTTGCCGTAGCCCATCTTCTCGAACGACTCGAGCTGGTCGCGCACCGGCTTGTGCACGTCGATGTCCTTGGC
>JAFAHL010000419.1 GCA_019237215.1 Hyphomicrobiales bacterium
ACGCACGCCGCAGCGCTCACTTTCCCGTCCATCGCGGCTCGCGTTTGTCCACGAACGCCTCGACGCCGAGGCGAAAGTCGTCGCTGCCGTAGCACGCGCGCACGAGATCATCGCCCTGTGGTAGGCCCGCGTGCAGGAGACGGCCAATCGCCTCCTTGCTCACGCGCATGGTGATGGGGGCGTGCTGCAGCAAACGCGAGCACAGCTCGCCGACCCGCCGGTCAAGCTCCCCCGCCTCCACGATCTCGCCGAGAAAGCCGGCCGCCAGCGCCTCCTCGGCGGAGAGGTTCTCCGCCAGCAGCAACATCCGCTTGGCACGCGAAGCCCCGAGCGCGGCGATGAGCCGCGCGTAGTTGGCAATCGACAGGCAATTGCCGAGCGTGCGCGCGATCGGAACGCCGAAGCGCGAGCCGGGGGTCGCGATGCGAATATCGCACGACGCTGCGATCGCGAGCCCGCCGCCGATGGCAAACCCTTCGATCACCGCCAGCGTCGGCACCGGCAGCGCCTCGATGCCGGCAAGAATGGCCTCCATTTTCTGCTCGTAGGCGATGCCATCGTCGCCGCCGCGGAACGCCCGGAATTGGGCGATGTCGGTGCCGGCAATGAAGGCCTTGCCACCAGCACCACGAAACACCGCTACGCGCAGCCCATCTTCCCTGCGGATGTGCGCGCAGGCCTCGCCGAGCTGCTCGTACATGCGCCAGGTCATGGCGTTGCGCGCCGCCGGCCGGTCGAAGATCACCGTGGCGATCTCGCCATCGCGGCCGTAGCGCACCTGTCCATCGGTCATCGAACTGCTCCGGCTGTTGCGACTGCAAACCTTCCCGATCAGGGGCGCGTGCGCCGCCTGATCTCCTTGATCACAGCGCTGTTGTCCAAGTCTCCCTCCCCTCGCCGCACGCAGGCTTCCAGCACATCGGCGTGGATTGCGAGCAGCGGAAGCTGCTGCTTCACCCGTTCGGCCTGCGCGAGCATGAGGCGCACATCCTTGAGGTGCTGGGTGACGCGGCCTTCGGCGCCAAACTCGCCGCGGATCATCTTCGAACCTTTGATGTCCATGACCTGCGAATAGGCCGCCGAGCTACGCGCGACCTTGAGAAAGGCTTCTGGATCGAGTCCAAGTCGCTCGGCAAATACCAGACCCTCGGCCACGGCCAATCGGTTGAGGCCCAGGATCAGATTGATGGCGAGCTTGGCGCGCCCGCCATCTCCGATCTTGCCCATATGGAAATGGGCCGCAAACAGCGCGCGCAAGATCGGCTCAACGGCGGATGCGACCTGCGCATCGCCGCCGATCAGCGCGACACCCTCGCCGCGACTGACCTGGCCGCTCGCGCCGGAGACCGGGGTTTCCAAGAGGTGCAGCCCGCGCGCCGCAACACGCTTGCCCAGTGCGGCGATGCGGTCAGGGTCGCAGGTGCTTGCACACAGGACGATTTTGCCGGAGCGGTCGCCCAGCGCGGGCAACAAGTCGCTTTCGATGACCGCTTCGACCTGATCGGTGCTGAACACCGCGAGCACGATGGGATCGCAACGCCGCGCGAGATCGGCGACGGACGAAGCAGGCCGGCCGCCCAGCTCGCCAAGCTTGGCGTTCTTGGCAGGATCGACGTCGAAGCCGACGACCTCGAAGCCGGCGTCGGCCAGGCGATGCGCGAATGCCTGGCCCAGCAGCCCGATGCCGATGAGGCCCACCGGGTTACGGTCGCTCATGCGCTTCATCCATCACCGACGCCCGCAAATCGGACCACCTTTCCCACGATCGAGCCGCGCACGTCATCACCTGCTCTTGCCGGCGATCATAGCGAGCGGTCGCTTTCGTCAATCAAGCGGGTGGCGCGACGCCGAGATCGCGCGCGGCCGTCTCGAGACTCTCGCGCAGCGGCTTGGGCATGGGGATCCCGTTCTGGGCGCGGTCCTGCCGCTTGAGATGGCTCTGCTCTCCGGGCAGCCAGATGCGCTCGACGCCGGGCAGCCGTTGGGCGCCGCGCATGGCGCGGATCGCAGCATCGACTTGGCGCTTGAATGCCGCCGCCGGCGCAAACGCTTCGACCGACACCGCGACGATCGCGTGGCCGGTATTGGTGGCCTTGCCCTGCTCCTTGACGAAATCGACGACGTCGCGGCCGAACGCCGCCTGATTGAGCGTGCCGGCTAGCAAGCCCGTCATCAGGCTCAAGCCATAGCCTTTGTAGTCGCCGATCGGCAGCAGCAGACCTTGCTCCGCGCGCTTGGGATCGGTGAGCGGCTTGCCGTCGCGGCCGATCATCCAGCCGACCGGCATCTCCTCGCCGCGCTGCATCTTCAGGCGCACCTTGCCGAAGGCGGCGACCGTCGGCGCCATGTCGAGCACGATCGGCGGCTCTTCCTCGGCCGGAACGGCGATTGCGATGGGATTGGTGCCGAGCAGGTTCTCGGTCGAACCCCAGGGCGGCAGATGGTTGTTGCTGCCGACCGCGAGATAGAGCCCGATCATGTCATGGGCGAGCGGCATCATGGCATAGAGCGCCGCCGGACCTGCGTGGTTGCTCATCCGCGCGCCCACCCAGGCGACGCCTGCGCCTTTCGCCTTCTCGATCGCCGTCACGGCGGCAAAGCGCATGACCAGGTGGCCGATGCCGTTGTCGCCGTCGACGAGGGCGGTGGCCGGCCTCTCCTGCACGATGCGGATATCCGGACGCGCGTTGATTCCGCCCGCCTTGAGGCGTCGCAGATAGAGCGGCAGGCGGATCACGCCGTGGGTATCGCTGCCGCGCAGGTCGGCCTCGACCATCAAATCGGCGACAACCTTCGCGTCGTCGGAGCGAAGGCCGGCGGCCTCCAACGCGCGCTTGACGAAAGCCGCCAACGCCGGCGCCGCGATGCGCGGCGCATCGGCGATGTTCTCGGTCTTGGCATCGCTGGCGACGCGTCCTGACATGTCCATTCCGATCTGCGCCTTCCGCTATGTCATCTTGATCGAGGGTCGATTACAACTGGCATTTCTTCGCCCCAACTCCCGGCTGGAACCGATCATCGCATGGCTCGCTACCGCGTCACGGTCGATACCGGGGGGACATTTTCCGATTTCGTTTATCTCAATGAAGAAACCGGCGAGCTGTCGATCGCCAAACTGCCGTCGACGCCCGACGACCCCTCGCGCGCGATCCTCGCCGGCATCGAGGCGCTCTTGGCAACGGCGGGCGAGGGCGCCGACATCGGCTATTTCTGCCATGGCACCACGGTCGGGACCAACGCGTTGCTCGAAGGCAAGGGCGTCAGGACCGGCCTGTTGGTGACTGAGGGATTTCGCGGCATCTACCCCGTGGGGGAGCAGGCGCGGCCGTACGGCACCGCGATCTTCGACGTCATGTACGACAAGCCCGCGCCACTGGTGCCGCAGAGCTTGACCGGCGAAGTGAAGGAGCGCGTCGATTTTCGCGGCAACGTGCTGCACGCGCTCGACGAGGCGGCGCTGCGAGAGACCGTGCGCGAGCTCGCGGCGCAGAACGTCGAGTCGATCGCGGTGTGCCTGTTGTTCTCGTTCCTGCATCCCGCGCATGAAGCGCGCGCGCGGGAGATCATCGTTGAGGAAATGCCGGATTGCAGCATCTCGCTGTCGTCCGAGGTGCTGCCGCAGATCCGTGAGTATTATCGGCTGAGCACCACCGTCATCAACGCCTATCTGCAGCCGATCCTCGCGCGTTATATCGCGCAACTCGACCGCCGCCTGAGCGGTGCCGGCATCGCGACCCGGCGCAAATACGTCATGCAGTCGAACGGCGGGATGGCGACTTTCTCGGCTGCGGCACGCCGAGCCGTCAGCACCGTGTTGTCGGGTCCGGCCGGCGGCGTCACGGCCGGCGTGCTCGCCGCTCGCATGAGCGCGTCGCGCGACGTCATTACCTTCGACATGGGCGGAACGTCTTGCGACGTCGCTTTGATCAAAGGGGGCGAAGCTCTGCTGTCGAGCCGCGGCAACATCGAAGGCCGGGACCTCGCAGTGCCCATGCTCGACATCAACACGGTCAGCGCCGGCGGCGGCACCGTCGCGGCCGTCGACCGCTTCGGCGTGCTGCAAGTCGGTCCGGCGAGCGCGGGCGCCGTGCCGGGACCGGCGTGCTACGGGCGCGGCGGCGAGATGCCAACCATCACCGATTGCAACCTGGTGCTGGGCTATCTCGGCGAAAACAATTTCCTCGGCGGACGGATGCGGCTCGACGTGGCCAAGGCGCGTGCCGCGATCGAGACCAAGGTGGCGCGCCCGCTCGGCCTCGGCATAGCCGATGCGGCGGAGGGCATCGTGCGCATCATCGACGTGAAGATGGAAGAGGCGATCAAGGCGATCTCCACCATGCGCGGCCACGATCTGCGCGATTTCATGCTGCTCGCCTTCGGCGGAGCGGGGCCGGTGCATGCCGGCCGCATCGCGCGCGATCTCGGCATGGCCGGCGTCATCGTGCCGCTTTATCCCGGCGTGTTTTCGGCATTCGGTTTGCTGATGTCCGACGTCAAGCACGACTACATCCAGTCGAAGCTGGCGCCGCTGAGCGAAGTTGAGCCCGCAGCCATGAACGACATGTTCGAGCGGCTTGCGGCACAGGCGCGTGAGGAATTGCATGGCGATGGCTTCGCGCGCGATGACATCCGCATCGAACGGGCGCTCGACATGCGCTACGCCGGCCAGGGTTACGAGATCGCCGTCCCCTGCCCTGCCGAACCGTTGCGGGTCGACGACGTCAAGCAGCTGCGCCTCACCTTCGATCAACAGCATGCGGGCATGTTCGGCCACATGGCGCCGGAGGAGCCGGTCGAGATCGTATCCTACCGCATACGCGGTGTCGGTCTCATGCCGCCGGTCGAGCTGCCGAAATTCGCACGCACCGGCGCGGCATTGGCGGATGCGCGGCGGGGCACGCAACGCGCGCGTTTCGACGGCGCGGAGTTCGACTGCCCGATCTATCAGCGCGAACGGCTCGATGTCGGCTCGAGCCTTTTGGGGCCGGCGATCCTCGCGCAGCTCGATTGCACGACGGTGATCCGTCCCGGCCAGATCGGACGGATAGACGAATGGAAGAACCTGATCGTGACGCAGGACGGATGATTTGGCGCCTGAAAACGGAGAAGCAATGCCCATCGACGCGGTCAATCTCGAAGTGCTGAAGGCGAGCCTCTCCGGCATCGTGCAGGAGATGCAGAATTCGCTGTTTCGCACCGGCTTCTCGACGATCGTGCGCGAATCGCAGGACGCCTCCTGCGCGCTGATGAACGCCGAGGGCGAGGTCGTCGCGCAGCACGTGGTGCTGCCGCTCCACATCGGCGCGTTTCCGGCCTGCTGCGGCGCCGTCATTCGCGAATTTGGCAATTCGATCGCCGAGGGCGACGCGTTCCTGATCAATCATCCCTACGAGGGCGGGAGCCCGCACGCGCCGGATATCTGCGTCATCAGCCCGGCATTCTGCGAGGGCGCGCTGTTCGGTTTCTGCGGATCGATCGCGCACAAGAGCGACATCGGCGGCCCGGTGCCGGGAAGCTGTTCGGGCCAGGCGCGCGAGACCTTCAACGAGGGCCTGCATCTGCCGGCGGTGCGCTATCAGGCGGCCTTTGCGGCAAACCCCGACATCGAGCGCATCATCGCGGCGAACAGCCGCACGCCCGAGCTGGTGCT
>JAFAHL010000610.1 GCA_019237215.1 Hyphomicrobiales bacterium
TTCCGATCCGCACCGAGGAAGGCCGCAAGATCCGGCGCGCCTTCATCGCCGCCGACGGCTACAAGCTCGTCTCCGCCGATTATTCCCAGATCGAGCTGCGGCTCTTGGCCGAGATCGCCGGCATCGAGGCGCTCAAGAAGGCGTTCCGCGAGGGCCTCGACATTCACGCCATGACGGCTTCCGAAATGTTCGGCGTGCCGGTCAAGGGCATGCCGGGGGAAATTCGCCGCCGCGCCAAGGCGATCAACTTCGGCATCATCTACGGCATCTCGGCCTTCGGACTTGCCAATCAACTCGGCATCGAGCGCGAAGAGGCGGGCGCCTACATCAAGAAATATTTCGAGCGCTTTCCCGGCATCCGCGACTACATGGAAGAAACCAAGGCCTACGCCAAGAAGAACGGTTACGTGCTCACGCTGTTCGGCCGCAAGTGCCACTACCCCGAAATCGCGCACTCGAACGCCTCGATCCGCGCCTTCAACGAGCGCGCCGCGATCAACGCGCGGCTGCAAGGCACCGCCGCCGACATCATCCGCCGCGCCATGGTGCGCATGGAGGCGGCGCTGGCGAAAGCCAAGCTCTCCGCGCAGATGCTGCTGCAGGTGCACGACGAGCTCGTGTTCGAGGTGCCCGCGGCCGAGGTGGCGAAGACCTTGCCGGTGGTGGAGAAGGTGATGGCGCAGGCGCCGATGCCGGCGCTCTCGCTCTCCGTGCCGCTCGCGGTCGAGGCGCGCGCCGCGCACAATTGGGACGAGGCGCATTGAGCTAAACAACCGTCCGACCGTCATCGTCCGCGACAGCGGACGATCCAGTAACCTCCGAACCGGATGAAAGGCCTCGCTTCGGCCTCGATCGCTCCAACAGAGGTTACTGGATGCCCGCTTTCGCGGGCATGACAGCGGGAAGATTCTGCTTGGGTCTAACTTAGCGCGGGTGCACTTGCGCGGCACGACGACTGGAATGATGCGGCGAACTCTATTTGCCTCATTCGTAGCTCTCGCAGCGCTGGCGCCCGACGCGGCGCACGCGGCCGCCGGCATCGACGGCGCGGCGCTGCGATGGCCATGGGCGCTGCCGTTCGTCGGCATTCTCGCCACCATCGCGACCGGCCCGCTGCTGTTTAAGCGATTCTGGCACCGCCATTACGGCAAGCTCGCCTTCCTATGGAGCGTGCTCACGCTGGCGCCGCTCGCCGCGGTTTACGGCACGCCGGCCGCGCTCGCCGCCTTCGTGCATACCGTGCTCGCCGAATACTCAAGCTTCATCGTGCTGTTGTTTGCCCTCTACGTGGTCGCCGGCGGCGTCCTGGTGACGGGAGAGCTGCGCGGCACGCCCCTCGTCAACGCCGCAATGCTCGCCTTCGGCACCCTGATCGCCAGCGTGGTGGGCACCACCGGCGCCGCCATGATCCTCATCCGCCCGCTCATTCGCGCCAACGCCGCGCGGCTCCACAACGTCCACGTGGTCGTGTTCTTCATCTTCCTCGTCGGCAATATCGGCGGCGCGCTCTCTCCGCTCGGGGATCCGCCGCTCTTCATCGGCTTCCTGCACGGTGTCGATTTCTTCTGGACGGCGCGAAACATCTGGTTTGAAACCGCGCTCGTCGCCGGTTGGGTGCTCGCGATCTTCGTCGCGCTCGACGTCTGGTACCAGCGCAAGGACCGCCTGGTCACGACCGTAGGCGAGACGAGGCCCGCGATGAAGCTGGCCGTCAGCGGCGGCATCAATCTCCTACTGATCGCGGGCATCATCGTGGTCATCCTCGCCGCGGCGGCGTGGAAGCCCGCGCTGAGCGTCGACGTCTATGGCACCGTGCTCGAAGTGGGCAACATCGCGCGCGACGCCGCGCTGGTGCTTATCGCGATCCTCTCGCTCGTGCTCACGCCGAACGAGCACCGCGAGGCCAACGGCTTCAGCTGGGAACCGATCGCGGAAGTGGCCATCTTGTTCGCCGGCATCTTCGTTTGCATCATTCCGGTGGTGGCCATGCTCGATGCGGGCAAGGACGGCGCTTTCGCGTGGCTGTTAGCCGCCGTCACCGCGCGCGACGGCAGCCCCCACGACGTCGCCTATTTCTGGCTGACCGGCGCGCTCTCGGCCTTTCTCGACAACGCGCCGACCTATCTCGTGTTCTTCGAGCTCGCCGGCGGCGACGCGCACGAGCTGATGGGGCCGCTCGCCACGACGCTCGCCGCGATCTCCATGGGCGCGGTCTATATGGGCGCCATGACCTATATCGGCAACGCGCCGAATTTCATGATCTACGCCATTGCCGTCGAGCGCGGCGTGAAAATGCCGAGCTTCTTCGGTTATATGCTGTGGTCGGCGGTGGTGCTGCTGCCGGTGTTTGTGGTGCTCACCTTCGTTTTGCTCGCGCGCGGCGCCTAGGCGAGCGCGCCGAACGCGCTTTGCCCGCGGCCTTGGCTGCCGATTTGGATGCCGCCTTGGCGCGCGCGGCGGCCGGCAGCACCGCCACGGCTTCGATCTCGATCAGCGCGCCCTCCCGCGCCAGCCCCGAAATCGCGATGGTCGTGCTGGCGGGACGGTCGTTCTCGGCCAGATAGCCGTCGCGCACCTCGCGGAAGGTCGGCAGATGCGCGCGGTCGACGAGGTAGTTGTTGAACTTCACCACATGGCGGAACTGCGCGCCCACGGCGGCAAGCGCGGTTTTGAGATTCTCGAACGTCTGCACCGCTTGGCGCCGGAAGTCTCCGACGACCTTGTCGTCGCCGTCGACCCCGAGCTGACCGGCGATGTAGACGATGCGTGCCGGCGCGGTGACCTCGACGACGTGGGTATAGCCGGGGGGCCTGCGCAGCGCCGGCGGATTGATGAAACGGGTCTGGCTCATGGCTCTCTCCTGCCTCTGCGCTCTCGATCATGCCGCCGCGAGCGGCGAGTGTCCAAGCACATGGGTTCAGTCGGCGAGCGCGGCCGTGACCTCCTCGGCGATCGACAGCGCGCAAGTGAGCCCCGGCGACTCGATGCCGAAGAGGTGGACCATGCGCGCAAGCCCGTGCTGGGCCGGCCCTTCGATCATGAAATCCGCCGCCGCCTCCCCCGGACCCGTCAGCTTCGGCCTGATGCCGCAATAGTCGGGCGCGAGCGAATTGTCCGGCAGTGCGGGCCAATAGTCGCGGATGCGCCGGTAGAAAGCGAGCGCACGGCGGGGATCGACGTCGTAGTCCTCGCGCTCGATCCATTCCACGTCCGGCCCGAAGCGCATGCGCCCGGCGAGGTCGAGCGTCACGTGCACCCCGAGCCCGCCCGGCACCGGCACCGGATAGATCAACCGCGAGAACACGGGGCGGCCGGTGAAGGCGAAGTAATTGCCTTTGGCGAGCACGAGCCGCGGCACCCGCTCGGATGGATAGCCCTCGGTCGCCCGCGCCAGGCGCTGGGCGCCGAGCCCGGCGCAGTTGACCACCGCATCGAAGCCGAGCCATTGCGGCTCGCTGCCCGCGAGCGCGGCGTCCCAGCCATTCGCTCGCGGCTTGAGGCGCTCGATCGGACTCGCGAACGCCACCATGCCGCCGCGATCTTCGAGATCGCCGCGCAGCGCCAGCATGAAGCGGTGGCTGTCGATGATGCCGGTTTCCGGCGAGTGCATCGCAGCGACGCAGGCGAGCGCCGGCTCGAGGCGCTTGGCGGCCGCGGCATCGATGATCTCGACGCCTTCGACGCCGTTCACCTGTGCCTGTTTGTGGACCGCCGCGAGCCCCCCGATTTCGTCGGCATTGGTGGCAACGACGAGCTTGCCGCATTTGCGGTGCGGCACGCCGTGCGAGGCGCAGAAATCGTAGAGCCTGCGCCGCCCGCGCGGGCAGTGATAGGCGCGCCGCGAGCCGGTCGGATAATAAAGCCCCGCGTGGATGACCTCGCTGTTGCGCGAGGATACGCCGGTGCCGATGCCGGAGGCCGCCTCCGCCACCACCACGTCATGTCCGGCGATGGCAGCCGCACGTGCGACCGCCAGCCCGACCACGCCCGCTCCGACCACCAGCACCTGCATCCGCCCTGCCCCGCTCACATCTCGACCGGCAGCCCGGCGTAATTCTCGGCCAGCGAGCGCATGGCGGCTTCGGAGCTCGTCACATAGTCGAGCTCCGCGCGCTGGCGCTTGCGATCGAAGGCGTTGTGGCTCGGATCGAGATGAAACAGCTGCGTCATCCACCAGGAGAAGCGCTGCGCCTTCCACACCCGCCGCAGACAGGTCGCCGAATAACTTTCGAGCAGGTCGCTGCGGCCGCTTTTATAGAATTGCGAGATCGCGCGCGCGAGCACGCTCACGTCCGCGAGCGCGAGATTCATGCCCTTCGCGCCGGTCGGCGGCTGGATGTGGGCGGAATCGCCGGCGAGAAAAAGCCGCCCGTATTGCATGGGCTCGACGACGAAGCTGCGCATGGCGGTGATGCCCTTCTGCAGCATCGCGCCTTCGGAAAGTTTGCGCGTGCCGCCGATGCGGGCATGCAGTTCCTGCCAGATGCGCGCGTCCGGCCAATTCTCGATGTCGTCGTCGGGGGCGCATTGCAGGTAGAGCCGCGCCAAGCTCGGCGAGCGCATGGTGTAAAGCGC
>JAFAHL010000641.1 GCA_019237215.1 Hyphomicrobiales bacterium
ACTACCAACTTTCCATTGACGGGGCTCGCAGTACCATGGGACAGCTGGGGTCTTGTCCGTCCCGACGCCAATGTGGTCGACCTCGCGCCGACGCGGCAGGTGGGCTAACATCCCGGCGGCTCTTTTCAGCGAGGAAGCAACATGACCGACGAAACAGAAGCAGTTGGCCTGTGGGATCGAACCAAAGCTTGGGCCGATAAGAACCGCACAATTTCGGGCGCGCTCGTTGGGGGCGCGGCCGGGACGATCGTGCCGGGGCTCGGGACCCTGATCGGCGCGATCGTCGGCGCGGGGGTTGGATTTGCCTCATCGAAGGAAAAGAAAGAAGACCGTAGCGGCGCCTAGGCTGATTCCGGAAAACGCGCGGCCGCAACTGCGCTGCCATCGCGCGCGCCGCTGCGCCCATCGTGGACACGCCCGGGGGTCTCCCGCGTGGGGCTACGTGCCCGCTGCGCGAGTACGATCGGCGGCAGGTCGAAGCCCCGTCCCTTGGCAGTCCTTGGCAGTCCTTGGCAGTCGCGCCGAAATCCTTTTTGCTCGCGTCAATCGACGATAGTTCGGTACTCGGCCGGCGAAAGGACCTATTCCATGACTAGGACGTGTACTCATAAATCCGCGATGTCGGCTTGACCCCAAAAACGGACATCGCCGGGTGACCACGTCATGTCCGTTTTGTGCCAATAGCTGCCCACAACGTTAAGACGGCGGCGCGCACTTCGAAACTAACACCGGCACGTCCGGTCGAATCTTCCGTGCCAACGCGACGCGCTCGTTCCAATCGAAAGTAAAAAAGGCGAAAACCTTCTGAGAAACGTGCTACACTCGGCCTATGAAAACGTTTTCAGATAAGGTCCGCGACATCGTTCGCAAGATCCCAAAGGGGAAGACCATGACGTACAAAGCTGTCGCTGCTAAAGCCGGCAATCCGAAAGCTGCACGCGCGGTTGGTGCCATAATGCGCACGAATTACGACCCATCGATCCCGTGTCATCGCGTTATTGCAAGCGACAGCTCAATGCGCGGCTACGTTCGTCCGCGCCGTCGGCCGGCCCAACAATGATCCGCTTGACAGGGAGCTTCACCGCTGTATCGCGGAAGAACGTGACGTAGCGCGCTTTACCGCTGCTTTGGGTCATTCGCGACTGGGGCGAGCCAGCAGCGAGTCCGGTCACGTCCGCTGCGCCGCCGAAAGCGGAAGTCAATTCAGAGCATTAGCGACATGGTGACGGGGGCATTGCGGGTTGATGGCGCTGCCCAAGACGTGATTCAAGCTCCGAACCGGAGCCTCGAATCATGCGCTACGAACTCAGCGACTATGAATGGACCGCCATCAAACCTATGCTGCCGGACAAACCGCGTGGTGTTCGGCGTGTAAATGACCGTCGCGTGCTCAATGGCATCTTTTGGGTCCTGCGTTCAGGTGCGTCCTAAGGCTAAAAATGCCAGCACTTGCAAACCCACGCTATGAGGCATTCGCGCAAGCGATATTTGCTGGCCTCGGGAGCAAAACGCGTCTCGAGCGCGCCAACTCAACGGCTTATCTCGCAGCTTATCCTAATTGCGCTCCTGGCAAGTCTGCTGGCGCCGCAGCTGCCAGATTTGTTAGCCCGGGTTAGTCCAATCCTCGAGCGCGTCCGTGAACTCCAGGCCGAACAAGCCGCTCGCCTCCAGCACAAGCTGGACCTATCCAGAGAGCGCATCGGCAAGCGCCTAGACCTGGCCTCGCGCATCGCTGAACAGCAAGGTAATGCCGCCGCCAGCTCGGCATCGCCCAAGGTTATTCGGCCAACTTGAACGAGACCTGCCTTATGAGGTCGCATGGCTCGTCCGGCGAGCGCGGTTTCCGGGTCTTTTCAAGGTGACGACGTTCTCGCTGACCGGGCGAGTGGTGTCGAGCAGCGCGCGGCGGGATAGGGCATCAGCGTGGTCCGCGATGTGTTTGGAGTATGTGCGCTCCAACATCGTGACTGAAGTGTCATGCTGGACGGCGACAACGCGAATCGGTGTATTCGCCAACAGTTGGCGCACGATGCTGGAGTGCCGCAGTGCGTAGATTGTGACGATGGCCGGATCGAGCCCGGCCCGTGTGACCGCGCGCGCAAACGGATGCCTGTGATCGCTGTGCCGCCAGGGCCCGCCATCCAGTCTCGTTAGCAATGGGGCTTCATCAGGCTTACCAACACTGGCCTGTTTCAAGGCGGTGACTAGGTTGCTCGGGATCGGCACCGGGCGCCGTTCGATGCGCTTGCGGCCCTTGCCCTTGCGTGCGCTCGGCATCATCAGCCGGGGATCGGCACGATCACCTTGCACGTCCCCAACTTCTAACCGAGCGAGTTGGCTGACCCTGGCACCCGTCACCGCGGCGACTTGAATGAGTAATCCGAATTGAGGGCTCTCTTCGTATGCCGCCGAGATGACGCGCAGCACGGCGTCGTCAGGAATGATAATGTTGCGGGATTGCTCTGCATCGGGCAGCGCTGCCAATCCCATCCGCCATGCCCTCTGGCACGTGATGCGCGGATCCAGCTTGGCCGCGTGTTCGAGCGCGGCCTGGAAGGCTGCACAGGTCCGGTTGACGGTGCTGGCGGCTAATCCTTCCTTTTTTAGGCCATCGCGCCAGTGCCGGAACTTGCGTGGGCTGGCAAGCAAAGCCACGGTTTCGTTGGCGAGCGTATCCGGCAGATGTACGCGAACACGCTGGGCGTTATAGGCATCACCGTCGCGCGCTTTGAGATCCGTTTCGTAGCGGTCCATAGCCTCGCGCACAGTGACTGGCTTGCCGCTATCCGCATCGGCATCCCTGTGGCCGCGAGCAATGGTGCGGGCGCGTTCTTGTGCTTGCCAGAAGTCAAGCACGGTCTCGCCGTTTGCCTCTTCGTAGTCGTCGGCAGCGGCAAACGCCTTCATCCAGTTGCCGCCCTTACCATCAGCAGCGATCACGCTCCAACTGCTGGCGGCCTCATTGCGTCGATACGCGAGACGGATACCGGAAGCGACGCGCGCGGTGTACGGCTTCTTTCTGATCGCAAGCTTGAGCCTCGCGGTGCGGGTTTCAAGCTTTGCCGAACGAAGGCGGCGCGCCATGAAATCTCCCATTGGTGTCCCGGCGGTGTCCCGGCGACGGGGGTAGACTAGCATGGACGCCCATGGACGTACATGGCAGTTGTGCAGTGTTTATGGGGTTTATTTAAACCGGCTGTGGACGCTCATGGACGCCGCGTGGCCCTCCGAAGGCAGAGGTCGTGAGTTCGAATCTCGCCGGGCGCGCCAGATTTCAATGACTTAGAATTATCACCCTCGGCGCGGTCTTTAGGTCTGCGCACCAGCACGTGTCCTTGATGCATGGCGTCGGGGAGATATCATGCGAACAACGCCGCACGCGGACGAGACAGCGCCTCTTCGACCAATGGCTCGACCACCACTGGCCGATTTCATTCTTCCGCCGCCGCCCGCGACTCGCCCACGATGCTGATCATGCCGCGCCGAGGATTGCTGGCCGCAGCGCTCAGCCTGCTCGCCGCGGGTAGAGTGCCGCGCGCCAGTGCAGCCGCTGGCGACGACGATGGTGCGTTTCCCGCCGACTTCGTGTGGGGCGCGTCGACCTCGAGCTATCAGATCGAAGGCGCGGTCGACGACGACGGACGCGGCAAAAGCATCTGGGATGTCTTCTCCCATACGCCGGGACGCGTGAAGAACGGCGATACCGGCGACATCGCCTGCGACCATTACCACCGCTGGCGCGACGATATCGATCTGCTCGCACGCGGCAATTTTTCCGCCTATCGGTTTTCGACCGCGTGGTCGCGCATTCTGCCGTCGGGCAGCGGCGCGGTCGAGCCGCGCGGGCTCGACTTTTACGAGCGCCTGGTCGATGGGCTCATCGCGAACGGCGTCGCGCCGTGGCTGTGCCTCTACCATTGGGACCTGCCGCAGGCGCTGCAGGAGAAGGGCGGCTGGCTCAATCGCGATACCTCCGCCACGTTCGCGGATTACGCGCGCATCGTGGCGCGGCGGCTCGGCGACCGCGTCAAGCATTGGGCGATCTTCAACGAGCCCAATGTCCACGCCTTGTTCGGGCACGGGCTCGGCGACCACGCGCCCGGCCTGAAAGGTTTGCCCAACATGTTGGCCGCCATCCATCATCTCAACCTGGCGCAAGGCCGCGCCGTGCAAGCGCTGCGGGCGGAGCGCGCGGACCTGCGCCTCGGCACGGTAATCTCGTTGCAGCCGGCGCGGCCGTCCTCGGACAACGCCGAGGATCGCCGCGCGGCCGAACGCTTCGATGCCATGTGGAACGGCGCCTGCCTCGATCCGCTCATGACCGGCGCCTATCCCGCCCCGGTCGCGGCCGATTTTGCCGCGCTCGCCGCCGACGGCGATTTGCCCGCGATGCGGCAGCCGATCGACTATCTCGGCGTCAATTACTACGCGCCGATGTACGTCATGCACGCACCGCAAAGCCTCTTCGGCGCATGGTTCGGCGCGGCGCCGGCCGGCACGCGCTTCACGGCGATGGGCTGGCCGATCGATGCGGGCGCCCTCACCGAGGAGCTGATCCGCCTGCGCGACCGCTACGGCAACCCCGATCTCTACGTGACCGAGAACGGCGCGTGCTACGACGATCCGCTGGCGGCGGACGGCACCGTACACGACGACGATCGCATCGCTTATCTGTGCGAGCACCTCGCCGCCGCCCGCCGCGCGCTCGCCGCCGGGGTAAACCTGCGCGGCTATTTCGTCTGGTCGCTCATCGACAACTTCGAATGGGCGGAAGGTTACAGCCGCCGCTTCGGCGTGGTCCACGTCGATTTCAAGACGCTCAAGCGCACGCCCAAGGCGTCTTATCAATGGCTCGCGCAATTCATAAGAAGTCAAACGCGCAGAAATTGATCTGTGGGAATGCGCGCGCCTGACGCGGGCTGTCACTCCGGGTAGCGCTTGAGCGGCTCGGCAACGTTGTCCGGTAGGCCCGTCCGCGTTGCATTCATCACGATGGCCAGAAAATTGTAGTACCCGACCACGCCCAGAAGGTCGATGACGCCCTGCTCGCCGAACTTGGCAACGGCGCGGCGGTAGGTCGCGTCGCTGACGCGCTTGGTGCGCAGGATCTCGGTC
The DNA here is from genome assembly GCA_019237215.1 of Hyphomicrobiales bacterium. Lineage (GTDB taxonomy): Bacteria > Pseudomonadota > Alphaproteobacteria > Rhizobiales > Xanthobacteraceae > VAZQ01. Next base: position 5,116 of record JAFAHL010000641.1, read on the forward strand.
GCGACATCGTAGGCGGCATCCTCATCCTCGGCCATGCCGAGGGGCCGCCGGCCATCGGCGATGGCATCGGCGATCTCGCGCCGCAAACCCTCCTTCAATGCGATCGCATAGTGGGCGTGCCACTCGTATTGCTGCGTCCACTCGCGCGCGGTGATCAAGATCACCATCTCATTGAGGCGAGGACCGAGCGTGCTCTTGAAACGCAGATAGTCGCCCATGGCCTTGGCGCGCAACATGACCTCCGGACTGCGGATCAGCGGGACGAACGGTCCCCGGACCGCATAGCCGCGCCCTTGGGAGAACTCGTCGGCCGCTTTCTTCTGAGCGTCGGTCAGCTGGTCGGTCGCAATCGGCGGCATTCGATCTTGCGCGGCGAGGGGAACCACGAGAAAACAGGCGAACAGCGCGGCGACGAGGCTTGTGCGCATGGTGCGGCACTCCCACGAGAGCTCGTTTGCAACTCCCCTATAGAGCATCGCAGCGACCCGAAACAGACGAACGACGGCGCAACGACCGCCTTGCGGTCGTCAACCTTGGCGCGGCCACCGCGATTTGGACCGCCACGGCACGGGCCGCCGGGACGCAGAATGGGCGCGTCATTGCAACGACCAAATTGGCTGCCCCGGCATGCCGTCATGGAATGCCGGGGCTGACCACTGCCATGGCATAAGCGTGCGTTGCGGGGCCGAACGCGCGGCCCAAGCTGATGGCGTTCGCAAACCTGTTTCCGCGTTTGCCGAACGGGTCCTCAGCAGTCCTTCCGGCAATCGAGCGCCGAGAACGATGAGCCAAGCAAGCGGCCTGATCGTGTCCGCGAAGCCCATGCGGCGGGAGCATGTCCCGCTCGGCATTCTCTACATGGTCGGCGCGACGGTCGTGTTCGCGGTCTCGAGCGCAGTCTCGAAATGGCTGGTGGCGAGCTATCCGATCGGCGAGGTGCTGTTCACCCGCACGCTGGTCGCGCTCCTCACCTGCGCGCTCTTCATCCTGCCGCACATCGGGCTTGCGGTGTTCCGCACGCGGCGCCTTCGCCATCACGTGCTGCGCTCGGTTTCGCAGGGCTGCTCGCAGATGTTCCTCTTGATCGCGTTCAGCCTGATGCCGCTCGCCGGCGCCACCGCCATCAACTTCTCCTCGCCGCTGTTTGCGACGCTCGCTTCGGCGCTGCTGCTGAAGGAAACGGTGGGCCCGGCGCGCTGGCTGGCGCTGCTCGTGGGCTTTGGCGGCGTGCTCATCGTCACCGAGCCGGGAGCGGGCGCGTTCCAGGTCGGCGCGCTGTTCGCGCTGGCCAACGCCGTCCTTTACGGGTCGGTCACCGCGGGCGTGCGCGGAATGACCACGACCGAATCGGCGCAGACGCTGACCCTCTACCAACTGGCGCTGCTCACCGGCTTGTTCGCGCTGCTGCTGCCCTTGGGCTGGACCTCGCCCACGCCGGTCGACGCCGCGTGGATCGTATTCAACGGCGTCTCCAATGCCGTGGGACAATATTGGTGGACGCGCTCGCTGCACCTCGCGCCGGCGTCCGCCGTCGCCCCGTTCAATTATCTCTCCCTCATTTGGGCGAGCATTTTGGGGTTCGCGATCTGGGGCGACGTGCCGACCGTCTCCCTCGTGATCGGCTCCGCCGTCGTGGTCGCGTCGGGTCTGTTCCTGTTCTGGCGCGAGAGCAATGC
>JAFAHL010000686.1 GCA_019237215.1 Hyphomicrobiales bacterium
TCGGTTCTTGGCGCCAAGCGGCCTGCGCACGACCCAATTTTCCATCCTCGCGCGGCTCAAGCGGAGGGGTCCGTTGACGATCAACGCGCTTGCCGAGGACATGGTGATGGATCGCACCACGCTTGGACGCAACATTTTGCCGCTGGAACGGGACGGGTTGATCAGCATCGAGCCGACCGCGTCCGATCGCCGTGCCAAGGAGCTGCGCCTGACCAAGGCCGGCGAGAAGCGCCTGCAAGCGGCGCTCAAAGGCTGGTCGGAGGCGCAGGCGCGGTTTGAAACCGTGTTCGGGGCCGAGCGCGCTGGCGACCTGCGCAAGCTGTTGCGAGCCGTCGCGGCGAGCGAATTCGCGCCGGGGAAGGAACCGCCCATCCGCAGGTGATCGATCAGCCAAGGCGCTGAGCCGCCTCGCGACCGCCCCGTCGCGCGATGCGCGCGAAAGCTGCGCGCTTGCGGGAGATCGCAAATATGTTCGGATATCAGCCGTAAAGCGATGCTCTGCGCCTCACGGCTTGATGGCAACGTCAGGGAGGTATCCGGGCCGGTAGATCTGCTCCGTCGACAGCTTGTCGCCGGACACCTCGATGTTGTTGTTGATGAAGTCGACCGTATTCTTCATGCGCTCGGTTGAAATGTAACCGAAGCCGTTCTTCTCCACGTCCGGCGTGATCGCGATACGCTTGAGGATTTGAATTTCCTCGATCACGATCTGCGGATCGAGCGCCTTCACATATTGGATTTCGATGCGCGCGGCTTCCTCCGGGTCGGCGAGCGCGTCCTTCCAGCCCTTGAGCGCCGCGCGCACGAATTTTTTCACGATCTCGGGATTCTTCGCCAGAAAGTCCTCGGACACGCCGATCGAGTTCGCATAGATCTCGAGACCGTAATCGCCTGCGAACAGGCAGACCGGCTTCGCATTCGTCACCGCGCGGCGGATGGCGGGTTCGCTCATGAGGAATTGATCGATCGATTGCACCTTTCCGGCGGCGAGCATGGGTACGCGCGAGGCCGCGTCGATATTCACGATCTTCAGCGTCTTGCTGTCCACCTTGTTCATTTCCATGAACGCCGCCCAGATCTTCGGCACGAACGACGCCGTGCTCGAGCCAAGCTCGAGGCCCGCCATTTGTTTGGGCTCGGTGACGTTGGCGCCGGGATTCAAGGTGAAGATGCAATAGGGCGGCTTTTGATAGTTCGCCGCCACGATCTTGACCGTCGCCCCTGCGCTCCCCGACGCGACCAGGCTCGGGATGTCGATGAAGCCGATCTCGGCACCGCCGGTGGCGACGGTTCGGATCGCATCCGCGGTCCCCTTCGACGGCAGGATGGTGACGTTCAAGCCCTCGTCCTTGAAGTAGCCCTTGCCGAGTGCGACGTACCACGGCGCATGCCGGCCCAAACTTATGAAATCGAGCACGAATTTGAGGTCGCGCTCCTGCGCCTGCGCGGCCGGGCAGAGGAGGCACGTCGCGATCGCGGCAACCGCCGTCACGCGTGCGGTCAGCGGTCGAAACATGTGTGCCTCCCGATCTGCCGAGGAGCAGCCGTCGCGCGGCTTCGAGCCACGAAGACGAGCCGTCCCGGCGGCATTTGACGCTCAAAATACCATAAGATATTCCACGCGATACTCAAGACGCCGCTCGCAGCGGTCGCCGCAATCGGGCTCCGCGTGTTTGCGCAAAGCAAGTTTCGGGGACGACGAGCGCAACAGCGAGCACAGTGATGGCGTTCGGGGTGATCAACAACGTGCGCAAGGTGTTTCAGCTCGAGGAAATCGGCTGGACCGCCCTCGAGCCCATCGTCGCCTTGGATGACGCGAGCTTTCACTTCGAGGAGGGCGAGCTCGTTGCGCTCCTGGGACCGAGCGGATGCGGCAAGACGACGCTGCTGCGCATCATCGGCGGGCTGATTGCGAAAACGGCGGGGTCGGTCGCAATCGACGGCCGCGAGGTCACCAAGCCGATGGGCGACTACGGCTTCGTGTTTCAGACGCCGAGCCTGATGCCGTGGCGAAACGTCTTGGATAATGTGTTGTTTCCGATGGAGATCCTCCGGAAGAACGACGCCGCGGCGCGCCGGCACGCCCACGAGCTTCTGGAGCTGGTGGGGCTGAGCGGCTTTCTTTCGGCGCGGCCGCACCAGCTCTCCGGCGGCATGCAGCAGCGCGTCGCGCTTTGTCGCGCGCTCGTTCACCGGCCGCGGCTCTTGCTCATGGATGAGCCTTTCGGCGCGCTCGACGAGCTCACGAGAATGGATATGAACGATCTGCTTCTTCGCATCCGTCACGAAACCAAGGCGTCGGTCCTGTTCGTGACGCATTCGATTTCGGAGGCCGTCTATCTGTCGGACAAAGTCGTGGTTTTCAGCAAACGCCCGGCGCGTGTCGTCGAGGAAATAACGATCCCGCTGTCCTACCCTCGCAGCCAGAAAGTTCGCTTCACCACCGCGTTCACCACGGCCGAACGGATTGCAAGCGAGGCGCTCGGCGTCGTCGCGCCGGCCGCCGAAGAGGCATCGGCACAATGACATCGCGCGTTGTTTCGCAGGTCCTCTACCCGCTCGCCGGCGTCGTTCTGATCCTCGCCGTGTGGGCTCTCGCCTGCTGGCTGGTCGATATTCCGACGGTGGTGCTGCCGTCGCCGGACAGGGTGTTGCGCGCCTTGATCATCCGCGGCGATCTGTTGCTCAGCGAGGGTTGGATCACGCTCAAGGAGACCTTGTACGGATTTCTGCTGGCGCTGGCGGTCGGGCTTCCATTGGCGGTCGCGGTTGCAAATTCGCGGCCGCTGAACCTGATGTTCTATCCGCTCCTGATCGCGCTGCAATCCGTCCCGAAAGTGGCCTTGGCGCCGATGATACTGGTCTGGCTCGGCACCGGGCTCGAATCCAAGCTCGCGATCGTTTGGCTGGTCGCGTTTTTCCCCATCATCGTCGATACCGCCGCCGGGTTGCGGGCCACCCCCAAAGAGCTGTTGGAGCTCGCCCACAGCTTGAACGCATCGCCGCTGCAGGTCTTCATCAAAGTTCAGCTTCCCGCGGCGCTTCCGTTCGTGGTCACGGGCGCCAAGGTCGCGATTACGCTCGCGGTCATCGGCGCGGTGATCGGCGAATTCGTGGGCTCGAGCGAGGGACTAGGCTTTCTCCTGCTCAGCGCCACCTCCCAGCTCGATACGCCGCTGGCATTCGCCGCCCTGTTTGCCTTATCGGTGCTCGGGATATTCGTCTATGCGCTGGTGGGAATGGGCGAACGCATGATGTCGTCGTGGCTGCCGCCGGCGCCGGCGCGACACTGAGATCGTCGGCGATCGGAGACGGTGGCGGCAGCGGTCGTGATGACGCAAGCAAAGCAACGGAGAACGCGATGAGCGATCAAAACATGGCACCGCCGATGCCCGCGGGCATGCCGAGCCTCGAGGA
>JAFAHL010000700.1 GCA_019237215.1 Hyphomicrobiales bacterium
GGCTGCACCTATTGCTCGCCGCAGATCGCCTCGGTCGGCCTCACCGAGCAGGCGGCGAAGGAAAACAAGCTCGATATCCGCGTGGGCCGCTTTCCATTCATAGGCAACGGCAAGGCGATCGCGCTGGGCGAGGACCAGGGCCTCGTCAAGGTGATCTTCGACAAGAAGACCGGGGCGCTGCTCGGCGCGCATATGGTGGGAGCAGAGGTGACCGAGCTGATCCAGGGCTATGTCGTGGCGATGAACCTCGAGACCACCGAGGAGGAGCTCATCCACACCGTCTTCCCACACCCGACGCTCTCCGAGATGATGAAGGAGGCGGTGCTCGATGCCTATGGGCGTGTGCTCAACATTTAATGCCCGTCATCGACATTCACACCCATTGTTCACCCCCGACGCGCGCTGATCCACTTGGCGTCGCGCAGGCGCTGCGGGGAATACCGGTCGGCAAAAGTGCAGTGACGAACTATCGTGGCTTGCCGGCGGTGTCCTACCACGACATGAGCGATTTCGACCTCCAGCAGGAGGTTTGCGCCAGGGCCGGCATCACCGGCCGGATCATCAGCAATCCGTTCGCGGCGGAGGTGATGACCGCGATTTCGAGCAAGCCCGCGATTGACGTCGTCAAGCACGTCAACGACCGGACCGCCGCGGTGGTGGCGCTGGCGAAGAGCAATTGGGGCCTCGGCACGCTCAATCCGCTCGATGCAAGTCACATCGCCGAGGGCGAGCGCTGTCTTGGCGCGCTCGGTTTCAAGGGGCTGCTGATCACGTCGAGCTGGCACGGCCAATTCATCGACGGCGAAGCCAGCTTTGCGTTCTGGGAATGGGCGCAAGCGCGGCAGGTGCCGATCTTCATCCATCCGCCGCGCGTGCCGATCGGACACGAGCAGCAGATGGATCAATACAAGCTCGATGAATTGGTCGGGCGGCCGTTCGACACCGCGATGGCGCTCGCACGCATGATCCTGTCGGGGCTGTTCGACCGCTATCCGGACGTGAAGATCGCGGTCGCGCATATGGGCGGCGGGCTTCTGCCGGTCATCGGACGGCTCGATTTCGGCTGGCGGCTCGGCTGCGACGGCATGCCCGAGCGCGCCGTCATTCGCTGCCAACGCCGGCCCAGCGATTATCTCGCCGGGCTCTACGTCGACACCATGGGCTTCTGGGCGCCGCACGTGCGCGAGACGGTGGAGGTGTTCGGCGTCGACCGCGTCATGTTCGGCACCGATTACGGTCCGGTGCCGATCGATCCCGAGGAGCACGTCGACATCGTGAACGGACTGGTAATCTCCGCAGCCGATAAAGAGAAGATTCTTTGGCGTAACGCGGCGCGGTTTTTCAGCCTGGACAACATCGCGTGAGGTCCGCTCGGGCAGAAATTGCAGGCGAATGGCGGCACCGTTTGATCCGCAGGTGCTGCGGATGGGTGCTCGTGGCACTACTGCTCTCGTCAACTCAGGGAGCGAGAGCCGAATCTGCCGAGCGACCGGCGGCGCTTACGAGCGCACCGTCGCCGGCCGCCATGGCCGAATACCGCCACAAGTTCGAGGAGTACACCCTCGCGCGTCGGAAATATGAGGCCGAAGCCGATGCTTACTGGGATTCCATCGCGGACAAGCGCCGACTGCGGCGTGCCAAACGCCGCAACAATCAGGACATCGTGCTGGGCGATTACCTGTTGACCCAGCCGCCGGTCTATTCGGGACCGCCGAAACCGGTCGATCCCTCGGCCCCTCCCGAAGAGGCGCCACCAAAAAAGTACGTGCCGGTCGTGGCCGACTTTTTGCGGGCAGCGGCGGAGGAATTCAATTTCGTTCCGCAGCAACCTCGTAGCGAGATGGACTACAAGCGCGCTTATGCCAAGACCGCCGCTGCCGCCTCCTTGACGAAGGAACAGGCCGTGCGGATTTATGCTTTCGAGTCGGGTGGCGACGGCAAATACGATGTGCAAGCGGGATTGGAACAGCCGAAGCCGGGCGCGCAGGCGATCTCCACCGCGTTGGGCTACAACCAGCTGTTGGCAACCAACAGCGTCGAGCTCATGGCGGAGAAGGGCGATCAGTTCATCAGGATCTTGACCGCGAAGGCCGCGGGATTACCCGAGGAGGCGAAGAAACCGCTGCAGAAAAAACTGGCGGTGCTTAAGAGCATGATCGCTTTCTGCCGAAGCGTGCCCGATACCTGGAGCGCGCACGACAAGCTGGCAAACACCCCCAAAGGCCTCGGCGTCCATGCGCTCAATCTGGATCTGGACGTTGGTCCCTTGCTGCAAACCCAGAAGCTCTTGGATTCCATCGTCTTCGCGCGCGCGCAGGGCTACGGCGCGGTGTTGAGTGCAGCCGAGCTCGAGATGATGAACCTCACCGGCGATGGCAATGGCCTCGATATCATTACCATGCCGTTGGCGTGGCGCGAACGCGTGCCCACCTCGAATTTCTTCCAGCCCGGAGGCTATGAGCGCAATCCGATCGCCGGGCGCAGCGGCGTCGTCTC
>JAFAHL010000193.1 GCA_019237215.1 Hyphomicrobiales bacterium
ATAGAAGCCGCGCACCTGTTTCGACACCTCGCTCAGGTCGACGGTCATCTCGTCGCCCGCGACCACGACCCGCACGCGGATCGGCACCTTCTGGCCGATGTCGATGCCGTCGTCGTCCATGTAGGATTCCGCCTCGTAGATGCCGTCAGGGATCGTGCGCGTGCGCGCACGCGCCATCGCTTCGGCGTGGTCCATGATCGCCGCAATGGAGGCGAGCACCGCGTCGCGCCCGTAGCGTTCGATGAGCTCAAGGAAGCGCCGCTCGCCGGTCCTCACCGCGGTGACCTGCGCGCGCAGGTCGCCCATGGCCCGGCTCGGCAGGCGCACGTTCTGCCGGACGATGTCGACCACGGTCGCATTGACCGCGCCCCGGTCCTGATATTTGAGGATCGGGATCTGCAGTCCTTCCGAAAAGATATCGGTGCTCATGCCGCCGAGAATGCCGCCGATGTCGAGCCAATGCGCCATGCAGCAGGAGAACGCCACGAGCCTGCCCTTGTGGAAGATCGGAAGCGTCAGCGTGACGTGGTTGAGATGGCTGCCGGTGAGATAGGAATCGTTGGTGACGTAGATGTCGCCGGGCCGGATGTTGCCGGCGCCGAAGTGCTTGATCTTGGCCTTGACCGTTTCCGCCATGCCGCGGATGAACATCGGCAGCCCGATGCCGATCGAGATGGTCTCGCCGCGCGGCGTGAACAGACCGGTGGTGAAATCGAGCGCCTCGTAGATGATGATGTTGTAAGCGGTGCGCATGAGGTTGGTTTTCATTTCCTCGGTCACCGCGATCACCCCGTTGCGCACGATCTCGGTGATCACCGGGTCGACCTTGCGCGTGACGCGCAGCGTGTGGCTGGCACTGCGCTTGCGCGCGACGGTCTTTGTCACCTTTGCCATGGCGCTTAGCGGCCTCCCGCAACCTTGATGATCAGGTGCCCGCAGGCGTCGACTTCGAGCCTGTCGCCGGGCAGCAGCACGGTCGTCGCGGCGTGCTCCTCGATCAGCGCGGGCCCGCTGATGCGGTTGCCGACGGTGAGCGCAGCGCGGGCGTAGGTTGGCGTCGGGCGGAACTTGCCGTCCAAGTAGACCGGCCGTCTGCCGGTGAAGGCGGCCTTGTCGGGCGTACGTCCGCCGCGCGCGACCCTTGCCTGCGGCGGCTTGCGCATGAGGCCGGTGACGGTGCTGCGCAGGCTCACGATCTCGGCGGGCTCGTCCGGCGCCGAGGTGCCGTAGCGCAACTCGTGCATGGCGTCGAATAGGCGTTTGATCGCGCGCCGGTCTTCCCGCTCGAACACCTTGAGCGGCAGGTCGACCGTGACCGCGTGCTCCTGGCCCACATAGCGCATGTCGGCCGCGCGCTTGAGCGTGATCTTCTGCGGCTTGACCGAAGTACCGGCTATGGCCGCGCGGCCCTGGCGCTCGAGGTCGCGGTAGACGCGTTCGATCGCCGCAAATGGCGCGTCCTCGAGCCGCGTGAACCAAGTGCGCACGAAATCGTAACGCAGATCCGAGAACAGCATGCCGAAGGCGGAGAACACCCCGGGCGCGGTCGGAACGATGACGGTGCTGATGCCGATCTCGCGCGCCACTTGCACCGCATGCAGCGGGCCGGCGCCGCCGTAGGCAACCAGCGCGAAGTCGCCGGCATCGAGACCGCGCTCGGTGGTCACCCTTTTCACTGCGTAGGACATCGCGGTCGCGGCGATGCGCAAAATCCCGTCCGCCGCCGCCGTTACGTTCATGCCGAGCGGCTTGGCTACGCGCTCGGTGAGCGCGCGTTGGGCGGCTTCGACTTCGAGCCGCATCTCGCCGCCGAGGAAACGGTCGGCCGCGAGCCGGCCGAGAACGAGATTCGCGTCCGTCACCGTCGGCTCGGTGCCGCCGAGGCCATAGCAGGCTGGGCCGGGCGCCGCGCCCGCGCTTTGCGGGCCGACCCGCAGCGCGCCCTCTTCCACCCGCGCGATCGAGCCGCCACCGGTGCCTACTTCGAAAATGTCCATCATCGCGATCTGCACCGGCAACGCTTGATCGTAGCCGCCGATCAACGCGGCGCCGGTGGTGAGCGCTTCGCCGTTGTGGATGACGCCGGCCTTGGCCGTGGTGCCGCCCATGTCGAAGGCGATCGCGTTCTTCAGCCCGAGCGCGCGACAAAGCGCCTGGGTGCCGATGACGCCGGCCGCCGGCCCGGATTCCAGCATCTGCACGCAGTGGCTCTTGGCCTGATCCGCGTCGTAGAGTCCGCCGGTCGACTGCACGATCAAAAACGAGCCGGAAAAGCCGCCGCTGCGAATGCGGTCCTCGATCTCGCCGAGATAACCTCGCACGATCGGCCCGACATAGGCGTTGGCGACCACCGTCGAGCAGCGCTCGAATTCGCGATATTCCTCGGAGAGTTCATGCGAGGCGGAGACGAACATCTTCGGATGGTTCCGCTCCAGGATCGCCTTGGCGCGCGCTTCATGGTCGCGCTTGGCGTAGCAGTTGAGAAACAGGATCGCGGTCGCCTCCACGCCGAGCCGCGCGAGCATGTGGCCGAACGCCTCGATCTCCTTCTCGTCGAGCGGTCTCTCGATTTCGCCGTCGGACAGCACACGCTCCTTGACCTCGAAGCGCAGCGCCCGCTCGACCAGCGGCTCGTGCTTGCGGAAGAACAGGTTGTAGGCATCCGGCCGGTTGATGCG
>JAFAHL010000256.1 GCA_019237215.1 Hyphomicrobiales bacterium
GGCAAGGCGATCAAAGTGGCCGACAAAGAAGACTCCTACAATACCGGCATGCGGCAATTCCTCGACGAGAAATCCTACAAACCGACGTTCGAACCGTTCCGGCTCGCAACGGTCGATCAACGATCGAAACCGGCGGCGAAGAAATGACGCCGTTCATCCATTCGCAACGGAGATCAAGTCGATGACCCGAACAGGGCTCGCCGTCGTGGTCGTGCTCGCCGCCGTGGTCGTCGCAGACACCGCGTGCGCCCAGTTCTACAAGGGCAAGACCGTCACCATGATCATCAACTATCCGGCCGGCGGCCCGACCGATATCGAGGGACGCATCGTCGCCCAACATCTGCCAGCGCACATCGCGGGCAAGCCGACCATCGTCATCAAGAACGTGGGCGGCGCCGGCGGCGTAATCGGCACCAATCAGCTCGCCGAGGCCGCGCCCAACGGCGAAACCATCGGCTTTTTCACCATCGATGTGGTCGCGCAGCTCCTGGAAAATCCGGCGCTTCGCGTCAACTATGCGGATTTCGAGATGATCGCCGGCGTGGAGGAGCCGCTGGTCGCCTACGCGCGCAAGGACACGCCGCCCGGCCTCGCGGTCGCGACCGACATCATGCAGGCACACGAATTCAAGGCCCTCTCGCTCAACGCGCAAAACAGCAACACCATCAACCAGGCGCTCTCGCTCGACCTCTTAGGATTGAAATACCGGGCGATCCCCGCCTATCGCGGCCTCAAAGAGGTCGAAACGGCGATCCTGCAGAACGAGGGACAAGTGGCGAACACCTCGCTGCCGGGCTGGACCGGCTCGGTCGAGCCGACGATGGGGCACCTCGTGATTCCGTTGTGGCAGCTTGCGCCGCGCGGCAAGGACGGCAGCTATCCGCGCAGTCCGGCGCTCCCCGAGTTGCCGACGTTCGAGGAGTTCTACGCGACGGTGAAAGGCGGCCAGCGGCCGTCCGGATTTACCTACGAAGTGCTGCGCGCGTCGAGCGATCCGATGGTCGGGATGTTCCGCACCGCGTTGATGCCGCCGAAAACTCCGCGCGAACCCGTCGCACTGATGCGATCGGCGTTCGTCGAATTGTGGAAGAACCCCGAGTTCATCCGCGACTATGCCAACGTCATCAAGACCAAGCCCATCTTTGTGACTGGCGAAGAGGCGCAGGACATCGTGGGGGCGCTGGCCAAGGTCAAGCCCGAGATCAAGGCCTTCCTTCTCGACTACAGCAATCGCCTGGTGAGGTGACGGTTACCGTCTGGCGGAAGACGCCGCCGGTACGTTAAAAAAGCATCATCCAGGACGTCACGGCATCAGACACAACCGACAAGCCGACGCGAGAAACGGCGTTTTCATTTGCGGAGGAATCATCCCATGCACGATGTCATCGACATAGCGGTCGCGCCGCTGTCGTCCGCCTGCGGAGCAGAGATCAAGGGCGTCGACCTGACCAAGGAGCTGTCCGAGCCGACGGTGCGCGCGATCAAACAGGCCTGGGGCAAGCACCTGGTGCTGGTCTTTCGCGGCCAGAGCATCACCCAGGACCAGCAGCTTCGGTTCGCGTCCTATTTCGGCGACCTCGGCAATCGCAGGAAGGCGCCCGAACAGCTGCGCAGCCGCGCCGAGGGAATTCGTCAGGACAACGAAAAGGTGCTGCTCGTCAGCAACATCAAGGTCGATGGACAACCCATCGGCGCCTTCGGCGAGGGCGAATTCTGGTTCCACATCGATTCCGGCTATACGCCGCGGCCCTACAAATACACCTTCCTTTATGCGCTCGAGCTGCCGTCGAGCGGCGGCAACACCATGTTCTCCAACATGTACATGGCCTACGACGCGGTGCCGCCTTCGCTCAAGGAGAAACTCAAGGGCAAGAAGGCGCTCCACATCCACGAGTACAAGCGCGCTGAAAAGGCCGACGTCTCCGGCGATATCAGCCACATCCCGCACCACTATCACCCGGTCTTCATCACGCATCCGGACACCGGCCGCAAAACGCTGTTCGTCGACCGCCTGATGACGTCGCGCATCGAAGGCGTGGACGCGCGGGAGAGCGACGCGATCCTGGAGCAGCTCTACGCGATCGGTGAACGGCGCGAGTTCATCTACGAACACGTCTGGCAACTGGGCGACTTCCTGATGTGGGACAACCGCTGCACCATCCATGCCCGCACCGACTTCCCCAAGGAGGAGCCGCGCCTGCTTCGCCGCTGCACGGTCGAAGGCGAACCGCTGCACGAATAGCGGCTCCAGCGGTTAGGCGGGTTCGCGTGGAAGGCCTGTCGTCTGGACGATCAGGGAGACATCGATGTCGAGCGCACGGTTGCCGGTCCTGGAAAAATTCATCGCCGACCTGCGGACCATCTGGAGCGGCGAGGCCGACAACCGACGGCGCATGGAGAAAGCGGAGCCCCTGCTGGAGCAACTCGTGAAGGATGCCGGACTCAAGGCGCATTCGGCGAGCTGGCCCTCGACCGAGGGTTACAAGAACCTGCTGCTCTACGTCGATCCCGACCACCACTTCGTGATCAACGCGGTCGTGCGCATGCCGGGGCGAACCGGCAGCGTGCACGATCATGCCGACGCCTGGGTGCTCTACGGCGTGCTCGACGGATCGGAGAGCCTCGAGCGTTACGAGCGCGTCGACGACGGCAGCCGGCCCGGCTATGCGGAGGTACGGCTCGCCTCGGTCTCGACCGGCACCCAAGGCAAGGTCGATCTGGTGCCGCCCGGCGCTATTCACGCCGAGCAGGGCGGCCCGACTCGCTCGGTGGCGATCATCGTCCGCAGTCAACGGCTTGGCCAAGGGACGGTGTTGCAGCACACCTACGATCCCAAGGCGAAGACCGTGATCGAGCGCTACGGCCCGACTCAGGTCCCATACGAATTGGTGGCGTGAAGATTGCGCGATTGCGCGGCGCTGGCGTGACCTGCGCATAACGCAAATAGTGCGGTGGCACGGACGATATTTCCAAGCGAGACCGGCACCACACGAAAGCGAATGGCCAGAACGGTGAAGACGTAGAGTTAACGCTCAGGCGTTGGCGTTAACGGTGATGGCGTGGTGTTTGTGCAACAGATGCGAGAAAAGAGATCATAGAGCACGTGGAAAGATGCCTTTTTGATTGTGTGGCGGCCCCGGCTGCGGCATTTTACCGATGCGGCGGTGGAAATCGCTGCAGGTTGATCGTGCAAAGATCAGGGGGCGCCGCACCGGTGCCGCGTATGCGGCGTCGGAGATGCGGCTCAAATAAGAGGGGATTGACGATGCTGAAGATTCTAACGGTAACGGCTGCAACCTTGGGCATGCTGAGCGTTGCTGCTGCCGCCGATCTGCCGCG
>JAFAHL010000369.1 GCA_019237215.1 Hyphomicrobiales bacterium
ATCAGCGCGGCCACCGCGTCCGGCTCGACGACCGCCTTCTCGACGTTCATCCCGGCAAACGCGCGGATCGCGTCCATGGACCGCCATCGCGTCAGCACCAGAAACTCGATGTCGTCATCGAGTTGCCGCCGACCGAGTTGCGCGCCGATAAAGCCCGGAACGCGGCGCAGCTCGGGTACGACCGTCTCGCGGAAATGCTTGGGGTACGCGGCCGCTTGCGATGACCTTGCGCGTCCGCGCCACTCGCGGATGATCATGTGAAACCTCTCGATCGCGACCCACGACGCCCGCGGCGTGTCGGCAGCGTCAACATATCTATCTTTGGCTCTCGCCGGCGCGCCAGTGCGAGATGTATGTGCGCTGCGATCAATTGCGACTCCAGGCGAGCAATCTTGGACCGTTCTTCCTCTCCGTGGTTTCGGGCATCAGCAGAAAGGTCAGCACCAATCCTGCGGCGCCGATGCATCCAAGGCCCAGGAACGCGACGCTGCTGCCGAGCCGATCGCTCATCCATCCGGCCAGCGTGGTGCTCATCGAGGCTCCGATTCCAATTCCGCTGCCCACGATGCCCTGCGCCAGATTGAAGCGGCCGGTACCACGCGTGATATCGGCAATCGTGAGTGGAACCAGCACGCCGAACACGGCGGCGCTGATGCCGTCGAGCAACTGCACCGCCACCAGCAGGCGAGGGTCGACCACGACCATGAGCAACAGGCCGCGAATAGGCAGTGCGGCGAAGCCGGCGAGCAGGATCGGCCGGCGTCCCCAGCGCTGCGCCCAACGGCCGACCGAGGGCGAAAATGTTGCCACCACGAGCTGCGGCACCACGATGCAGGCCGCCACCAACGTCGTCGCCCACGTGCTCGACCGCATGGTGACCACGCTTGCCACCAGCGGAAGCATCGCCGCGTTCGCGAGCTGGAAGACTGCCACGCACGCCGCAAACGTGAAGAGCGGCCGGTTGGTCAGGAGCGTCACGAGGCCCGCTGTTTTGTTCCGTCCTTGCGCCAACCCGCCGTGGGCGCGAACGGGATCGATCTCATCGGGTCGGATCTGAGCCAGCGCGATCAGCGTGGGAACGATCAAGGCGGCGGTGACGAGGAATACCGCCTGGGTCGACCAGAAATACCCGACCGCGCCCATACCCGCCGCGGCGAGAGCGTTGCCGACGGAGGCGAAGCGGGCATTGCGGCCGAAGCGTTCCCCGCTGGTGGCATAACCGACGAGCCCGAGGCTGATCGCGGCAATCGCCGGACTCACCACGCTGCTGCCGGCGGCCTGCAGGATTTGTGCGGCGAGAACGGACGGAAAGATCGGCCACAGCGCGATCACCAGCGCGCTCGCGCTGACCGCGATCATGGCCAGCGCAGCGACACCCCGTAGTGACCGCGCGGCATCGACGGTCGCTCCGCCGGGCATTTGCAATGCCAGCCCGGCAAGGCTGCGGGCGGTGAGAATGAGGCCGATATCGACCTGCGTCCATCCATGCACGGTGAGATAGACGGAGATGAACGGCCCAAATCCGGTCTGCACGTCGGCGACGCAGAATGCGAACCAATCGAGGCCGCGCAGGCTGCGGCGGGAGGCGGCGATCGGTGGCTCAGGGGGCAGCGTCCGCTGCGGGGCGGGTTTGTGGCCTTCGACCCGGCGTTGGTGGGAGCGGCCGTGGTCGCGGGGTGCCGGTGCGCTGGACAGGATTACCGCTCCGGTGCTGCAACCTCGCTCGACGGCATGGTTCGCTCGGTGCCGACGGCGCCGACCACTACCACCGGCTCACCCCGCTTGTATTCCGGCGCGAGGCGCACCTGGTTGCGCGTGAGTTCCAGGGTGATCGATCCGGGCTTTCCTGTCGGGGCGAAATTCAACGCGTGCCAATCGACCGCGACCTTGCGCGAGCCGATGCCGAGAAATCCGCCGAAGTCGATGATGGCCGCATGGACCTGGCCGTCGCGGCTCACGATGATATCGATGATCCGTCCCATGTCCTCCCCGGTGCTGCTGCGCACGCTCTTGCCGAGGATCGTGGAGACCTCCTGGTCGTCGAACACCATCGCCGGGGTGCCGGGAGGAGGGTTGGGAGACGGGAGGTTGCCCGGTGGCGCGGGCGCAGCCGACGGCGGATTTTCCGACTCAGGTTGCTCGGTGGCCGGCGGCGATTGCTCCGGCGTTTGCGCGAGCTGCCTCGGTTGACCCGATCGCGCGGGCTCCTCCGCCAGCCCGGAACGCGGGGCATGAACGCCGACTGCTGCCGCGATCAGCGTCATCGCGACCATAACGGGAAATATTGGACCGATACGCATCAGTGCTCTCCCCCCGTGCGCGCCAACCCGTAACCCCAACGCGAACACAGCGCGTTAGTTCCGGGGGCGGAGGCCTTGCCTCGGGAGCCGATCCACCATGCGTCCCTTAACGAGATTCCTATATCGTTGCCTCGGCTTCCCTCTCGAAAACATATGGGGGGACGGGCAAATCTTCCCGCGGGACGTCTTGTCCATCGATCATGACATCCCCGTCGATGGGAGAATTCAATGAATCAGTTGCTCTCGAATGCGGCGTCGCGCCTGGCCGCAGGCGCTTTGAAGGCATGGACAGTTGTGACGAATGTCTGCCGAACGATGCTGGTTGATCAGACGAAGTCTTATCAGCCTGAGCTCCATTACATGCGCGGTC
>JAFAHL010000440.1 GCA_019237215.1 Hyphomicrobiales bacterium
GGCAGCGGCGAGCTCGAATGGCACGTCGCGGTCACGCTCTACCGCGTTGTGCTCGGCTATGTCATCGGCGCCGTGCCCGCGGTCGCGGTCGGGCTGCTCATGGCCATGTTCAGACCGGTGCGCATCTTCGTCGATCCGCTCATCGCCGCGCTGTTTCCGATCCCGAAGATCGCGCTGATGCCGCTCCTCCTGCTCGCCTTCGGCTTCGGCGACGCCTCGAAGATCGCACTCGTCGCCATCGCCGTGTTCTTCCCCGTCGTCGTCAATACCTATGTCGGGGCCGCCAACATCGAGACGATCTACTGGGACGTGGCGAAGAACTACGGCGCGAGCCAGACCGTGATGTTCACCCGCATCGTGTTCTTCGGGGCGCTGCCGACGATCTTCGCCGGGCTGCGCATCGCGCTTGCGGTCTCGTTCATCGTGCTGGTCGCGTCCGAGTTCGTCGCCACCAAGAGCGGCATCGGCTACCTGATCTGGAACTCCTGGGAGCTGCTTCAGGTCGACGTCATGTTCGTGGGCATCGTGACCATCGGCATCCTCGGCCTGATCACCTCGGCGCTGTTCCAGGAGATCGAACGCAAAGCCATTCCATGGAAGACGGAGTGAGCGGACCCTACAGCCCCGCGAGCGGGTAGCGCGAGAAGTCGTAGCCTTCCTTGACGACGATCTCCAACAGGAACGGCGCACCCGATTCGGTCACGCGCACTGCGTCCTTGATCGCCGGCACGATGTGAGCCGGTTTCTCCACTCGCGTCGCGGCGACGTTGAGGCCCTCGGCCACCTTGGCGTAATTGCCGCCGACGGTCAGCGCGCCGTATTTTTTGGTCGAGAGCTCGAGCACGTCGCGCTCGGCCGCCATGACGCCGTTGTTGAACACGACGGTGAGGATGGCGATGCGGTTGCGCGCCGCGGTCTCGATGTCCATGCCGGTCATGCCGATGGCCGCGTCGCCCATGATGTTGACGCAAAGCTTGTCCGGCGCCGCGAGCTTCGCGCCCATGGTGATGCCGAGCCCGTAACCGAGCTGAGTCGACTTGCCCCACCCCATGTACGAGCCCGGTGCGGTCGTCTCCCAGAACGGGATGAGCTGTTCGCGCGGACTGCCGGAATCGTGGGTGATGATGACGTTGTCGCGGTCCACCGTGCGCATGAGATCGCGGATCACGCGGTACTGGTTGATGGGCATTTCCTCGGAGTCGAGATGTTTTCCCCATTCCGCCAGCCACCCTTTCTTGGCCGCGGCGACTTCCTCCTTGAGCGCGGCGAGCGCATTGCCGCCGCCGGCTCCCTTTTGCCGGCCGACCTCGGCGATGACCGCATCGAGCACCAGCGCAGCATCGCCGATCACGGCATGGTCGACGCGGTACTCCTTGTTGATGTCGGCGGCCTCGTTGGTGGAATGGATGATGGTCTTGCCGGCGGGCACGCCCGGTCCGAATGGGGTGCGGGTGAGGCTCGAGCCGACGGCCAGCACGAGATCGGCTTTCGCCATGAACTCGGTGAACATCTTCGGCCGCGAGCGCGTGGACGCTCCGAGCGCGAGCGGATGGCTTTCGGGAATGGCGCTCTTGCCCGGATTGGTGGTGACCACCGGCGCCGGAATGAGCTCGGCCAGAGCGCTCAGCCGGTCGCTCGCTTGCGCATAGAGCACACCCTGCCCGGCCAACAGCAGCGGATTTTTCGCCTTGAGCAGCATGCGCACCGCGGTCTTGACCGCGTCGGGATCAGGCGCCGCGCGCTGGAGCGGAACGGGAGCGTAATCGAGCTCGCCCTCGTACTCGGCTTCCCATACCTCGGCTGGAATCTCGATGAGGACAGGCCCGCCCTTGCCGCTGCGCATGGCGTGATAGGCGCGGCGCATCAGGTCGGGCAGCTCCTGGACCGAATGCGCCAGCGCCGACCACTTGGTGACCGGCCGGTAGACATCGGCGGCGCGGAAGACCGGCCGGACATATTGCCGCGCCAGCGGCAGCCCGGCCGGAATGATTAGGAGCGGGACGTTCTCGGAAAAGGCCTGGGCGACGCCGGGAAAGGCGTTTTCGATGCCGGGGCCGGCCTGGGCGGCGAATACGCCGTTGCGCTTGCCGCGCTTGATGCGGGTGTAGCCATCCGCGAGGCCGACGCCGACGCGCTCTTGCCGGCACAGAATCGGACGGATGTCGAGCGCGGCGCAGGCCTCGATCAGCGGGTTGCGGGGATAGCAGGAGAGGAACTCCGTTCCCTCGCGCCTGAGGATTTCGGCGATGACGGCGGCGCCATTCATGGGTTTGTCCCCCTGAATAACCGGTCTTGCGCGGTAGCCGGATACGGTCTCGTGGTAGCGAACTCGCTCCCCGGCAACCCTGGATTCTCGTGGTTTTAGGCGGTGTTGGCCCGGGGCCACACGGCCCATGCAAAAGAAGTTGCGAACAGCCCATCCGCTTGCCAGGCGTTGTGCGAAGGGGCCCCCCATGTTAACGATGGCTGAATATTGTGGGCAATATTATCCCTCGCGGGGAAGCGAGAGGGGGGCGGATGAGGGGTCGGCGCGCCGCGATCGCCGCGTTTGTGGCTGCGCTGTCGGCTCCCGTGGTGGCGTCCGCAGCGGAGGGCGACGGGCGCGCCTATGTGCCGCCGGCTCCCATCTATTATGACTGGACCGTGACGCTCGGCGCGGAAGGCCGAGACGAGCCGCTGTTTCAAGGCTCGAGCCGCGAGCGCCTGCGCCCCTATCCCATCTTCGCCGTACGCCGTTATGGCGAGCCGGAACCGTTCCGCGGTCCGCGCGACGGCTTGGACGTCGCACTGATCGACGAAGGTAAATACCAAGTCGGTCCGGTCGGCCAATTCGTGTGGTCGCAGCGTGAAAATGCCAACTCGCCGGCGGTGCGCAGCCTCGGCAACGTTCCCTGGGCGGCCGAGGTGGGCATCTTTGCACAGTATTGGTGGGTTCCTTGGCTGCGCACGCGCACCGAGGTGCGGCAGGGCTTCCATGGTCACCACGGGGTCGTCTCCGATATCACGACGGACGCCGTTGTTCCGGTGGGCCCGCAATTGACCTTGTCGGCTGGTCCGCGGCTCACGCTGGCAACCACGCCCGCGCTCACTCCGTATTTCGACATCACGCCGGCTCAGTCGCTGAGATCGGGCCTGCCGATATACGACACCAAGGGCGGGATTCGCTCGTACGGCGCGGGCGCGCAGGCGCGCTACCTATGGACGCCGCAGTGGGCGACGCACGTGTTTGTGGAATACGAAAGGCTCAGCGGCGAACCCGCTGACTCGCCGCTGGTGACGCAGAAGGGTTCCCCCGACCAAGTGACGATCGGGTTTGGGGTGACGCGCTCTTTCGACATCAAAACGCCGTGGTAGCCCGCAACCTCGGTAAGCAACGACCGGGCACGGACCGGGGTCTGCCCTGCGCGTAGTGCGGGGATCCGACCGCAGGTTGCGTCGAGAACGTCGTGTGAATCGGGGCGTCAATGGTCAAGCAAGCCGGAATGGTCGCCTGGTTGGGTGGGATCGCCGCGCTCATCGGTCTTGCCACCTGGTCCGGCCTCGGCGCCGTCGGTCAGGCGGTTTCAAGCGTAGGTTGGGGCATTCTGCTCGTGGTGCTGGCGCGCGCCGTCGCCCTTGCCGTGGCGGGGGTGGGATGGTGGCTGCTGTTCCCCTCCAAGATGCGTCCGCAGCTTCGCACCTGCGTCCTGCTGCGGTTCGTTCGCGAGGCGACCAATGTCCTGTTGCCGCTGGCGCAAGTCGGCGGCGATCTCATCGGCGCGGGTTTGCTGACGTTGTACGCCGTTCCAGGCGCGCTCGCGGCGGCGAGCGTGATCGTCGACGTCCTCATCCAGGCTGCAACACAGTTTCTGTTCGCGATCTTCGGCCTTCTTGCCCTTATTGCGCTGGAGGCGAGTGAGGCCCTGGCACGAAGCGCCGCGGTCGGGATTGCGGTCGCGACGCTCATGCTTGCGGGCTTCTATCTGGCGCAACGCCGCGGCGGGCAACGTATTCTTCGAGCGATCGTGAGTCGTCTGGCCGGCGACCGGGAGTGGCGCGTGCTCGGCACGATCGATGCCGTTTATCAAAACCTTGGCGTGATCTACGCCGCCCGATCCAACGTTATCGCCAGCGGCGTCGTGCATCTGGCCGGATGGGCCATCGGCGTGGCCGAAGTCGCGATCGTGTTTGCGTTCATGGGGCATCCCGTGGGCATCGGCGAGGCGCTCGTCATCGAAAGTCTGCTGCACGCGGTTCGCGGGGCGGCGTTTGCCATCCCCAGTGCGCTCGGCGCGCAGGAAGGCGCGCTCGTCGTGCTGTGCGCGGCATTCGGAATTCCACCGGAACAGGCGATTGCGCTGTCGCTCGTCAAGCGCGCCGCCGATCTCGTACTCGGAGTGCCTGGCCTTCTCGGCTGGCAGATGCTGGAATGGGGCCGCTTGATGCCGAGCTACCGCAGGCAGCCGGCACGCGAGGCTGTCAATCCTCGTTCGCAAAGCCACTGAGCCGAGCCATGATCTTGTTCTGGTCGTCTCTTGCGGCGTCGGTGCTCGCCGTGGTCGGCTGTGGGTACCTGATCACGGCCGCGATTTTCGTCGGCCGCATTGCGCGCGGCCGTGCGCCCGCGTGCCCCGCGGCCACGCCTGCAGTCAGCGTTCTCAAGCCGCTTCATGGCGATGAGCCGGGCCTCTTCGACAACCTCACATCGTTCTGCGTCCAGAACTATTCCGGACGCATGCAAATCGTCTGCGGGGTGCAGGACGCCGACGACGCCGTGATTGCCGTCGTCGAACGCCTGCGCGAGGTGGAGGCTGATCGTGATCTCGATCTCGTGATCGAAGCCAAGATGCACGGATTGAATCGGAAGGTCTCCAACCTCGTCAACATGGCGCCGCGCATCCGTCATGACGTTGTCGTCGTCGCCGACAGCGACATGCGGGTGAACCCCGACTATCTGTCCCGCGTGGTCGCGGCGCTGGCAGAGCCCGGCATCGGCGCCGTGACCTGCCTCTACTACGGCGTCGGCGTCACCGGCATCTGGGCGCGACTCGGCGCGCTCATCATCAATGCCCAATTTCTGCCGAGCGTGGTGGTCGGCCTCGCACTCGGCCTGGCGCGTCCCTGTTTCGGCTCGACGCTCGCGCTGAGAAGCGCGACGCTGGCCGAGATCGGCGGCTTCAGGCCCTTCGCCGATTGCCTCGCGGACGATTACGCCATGGGCGAGGCGTTGCGCGCCCACGGCTGCAAGATCTCGATACCGCCCTTCGCCGTTGCCCATATCTGCACGCAAACGTCGCTGCGCGAATTGTGGCGCCAGCAGCTGCGATGGGGGCGCACCATCAGAAGCATCGATCCTCCCGGCTATGCCGGTTTGATCGTCAGCCACGCCTTGCCGTGGGCGCTGATCGCAGCCCTCCTCGGCGCCGGCTCGATGGCCCTGCTGCCGGCGACCGGCATCGCGGCGGTGGCAATCGCGTGCCGGATGGCGCTTTTGCGGCGGGTCGAGAGTGCCTACGCCCTCCCCCGGCAAGCGTATTGGCTTGTCCCGATGTGCGATCTATTGTCGTTCGCCATTTTCGTTTTCAGCTTTCTGAGTTGGCAGGTAAGCTGGAAAGGCCGCCGCTTCCGGATGGTTGCGGGAGGGGCTTGGGTGGCTGACCGGGGGGCCCATTGACATGATGCGGACGCTGTTCTTGCAAGCGCCATCCTTCGACGGCTTCGACGGGGGCGCCGGCGCGCGCTATCAGATGCGTCGCGAGATCCAGTCGTTCTGGTACCCGACCTGGCTCGCCCAGCCCGCCGCGCTCGTTGAAGGCTCCAAGCTCGTCGACGCGCCGCCCCACCGCCTCAAATTCCACGACGTCGCGCCCGAGGCCGTGAACCGCGACCTCGTGGTGCTGCACACCTCGACCCCGTCTTTCGCCGTCGACGTCAGAACGGCCGAGGCGCTCAAGGCGCTCAAGCCGAGCTTGAAGATCGGCATGATCGGGGCAAAGGTCGCGGTCGAGCCGGAAGCGAGCCTCAAAGCTTCGCCGGCGATCGATTTTCTCGCGCGCAACGAGTTCGATTTCACCGTCAAGGAGGTGGCGGAGGGGCGCGACTTCGGCCGCATCGCCGGGCTCTCGTGGCGCAACGCCAGCGGCGTCATCGTGCACAACGAGGACCGCGCCGTCCTCGAGAACATGGACGAACTGCCCTTCGTTACGCCGGTTTACAAGCGCGACCTCGTCATCGAGAACTATTTCAGCGGCTACCTGAAACATCCCTACATCTCGTTCTACACCGGGCGCGGCTGCAAATCGCGTTGCACCTTCTGCTTATGGCCGCAGACCATCGGCGGACATCGCTACCGCACGCGCAGCGTGGGGCATGTGATCGAGGAGCTCGCCTGGGCACAAAAGGCTTTTCCGCAGGTGAAGGAGTTCTTTTTCGACGACGACACGCTGACCGACAACCTGCCGCGCGTCGAGGCGCTCGCGCGCGAGATCGGCAAGCTGGGGATGGTCTGGTCGTGCAACGCCAAGGCCAACGTGCCGCGAGCAACCTTGAAGGTGCTCAAGGACAACGGCCTGCGGCTGCTGCTGGTGGGCTACGAATCCGGCAACCAGAAGATTCTTCACAACATCAAGAAAGGGATGCGCGTCGACGTGGCCAAGCGTTTCGCCAAGGACTGCCGCGAGCTTGGCATCGTCACGCACGGCACCTTCATTCTCGGTCTTCCGGGCGAGACCAAGGAGACGATCGAGGAAACCATCCGTTTCGCCATCGAGATCAACCCGCACACGATCCAGATTTCACTCGCGGCGCCATATCCCGGCACGTTCCTTTACAAGCAGGCGCTGGAGAACCACTGGCTCGTCGACGAGAATGCGGACTTGCTGACCGCACGCGGCACGCAAGTCGCATCGTTGAATTACCCGCATCTGAGCCACACCGAAATCTTCCGATCGGTGGACCATTTCTACAAGCGCTTCTACTTCCGCGCGCCGAAGATCGCCGCCATCGCCGGCGAAATGGTCAGGAGCCCCGAGACGTTGCGCCGGCGGCTGCGCGAGGGCGTCGAGTTCTTCAGATTCTTGCGCGAGCGCCAGCAGCCGGCGCTCTGAACACCGTCGCCGTAAATGTGCGCGCTCGGTCAGCGCACATATCCAGCCTGCTTGAACCAGGCAATCGCATCGGCGATGGCCTCGCGATAGGGTCGCGAGGCGTAGCCAAGCTCGCGCCTGGCCTTGGCGTCGTTGAAGAACATGTAATGGCGCGCCATGCGCAGCCCGTCGCGGGTCGCGAACGGCTCCTTTCCAGTGAGATGAGCGAGCCATTCGGCACCGAGCGCAATGGGATAGAGCGCGGCGATGGGAAACCGCAGCGTCGGCCGGCGGCGTCCGACGATGTCGGCGATGTCCGCGAGCATGGTGCCGAGACGCACGTTCTCCCCACCCAGAATATACCGCTCGCCGATTCCACCGCGTCGCAAGGCGGCGAGATGCCCCGCCGCCACGTCGTCCACGTGCGCGAGATTGAGGCCGGTATCCACGAATCCCGGCATGCGGCCGCAGGCGCCCTCGACGATGATACGCCCGGTCGGCGTCGGCTTCACGTCGCGGGGGCCGATCGGCGTCGAGGGGTTGACGATCACGGCTGGAAGCCGGTGTCGCCTGATCATGTCCTCGACCAGGCGTTCGGCGATGACCTTGCTTTTCTTGTAGGCGCCGACGGCCTTGCTCTCAGCAAGCGGATGGGTTTCGTCGGCCGCCGCGCCGTGCCGCAATTCGAGCGTCGCCACGCTGCTGGTATAGACGATGCGCTCGACGCCGGCGCGCAGCGCCTCCTCCATGACCGCCCGCGTCCCATCCACGTTGGTTCGGATGATCTCTTCGGGAGCGCGCGACCACAGCCGATAGTCGGCGGCGGCATGGGCGAGGTAGCGCGCGCCGCGCAACGCGGCGACCAGGGATGCCCGCTCGCGGATGTCGCCGACGACCACCTCGTCGCCGGGCGCGATATTGGTGCGCGGGCTCGACGCTCGCACCAGCACGCGCACCCGATAACCCTGCGCGCGGGCCGCATGCGAAATGGCCGAGCCGACGAAGCCGCTCGCGCCCGTCACCAGCAGGAGATCACCCGGTTTCGATTCGTCCATCGAATTCGCGGGCGCGTTCATCAATCGACCGGAGCGCTCACCGGCCGGCGGCGTAGCCCTGCATGCCGCGGGGATTGGCGGCGGCGCGGCGGCGGCGGCCCTCGCGGGCGGCGGCGGTGAGACGTCCCTCACACCAGCCGGCGTCGACCTCGACGATGTGGCCGCGCCGTTCGAGCTCCTTCACCGTCGCCGGCGGCAGGCGGCCCTCGACCACCAACACCCCCGGCCGCGCGGTGCGTGGCCAGAACGAGATCGGGAAATGCTCGGAGTGCCAGGCCGGGGCGTCGATCGCCTCTTGCAGATTCATTCCGGCGTGGACGTGGCGCATGAACAGCTGGGTGGTCCATTGATCCTGCTGGTCGCCGCCGGGCGAGCCCCAGGCGAGGTAAGGCTCCCCGTCGCGCAGCGCGAGCGTGGGCGAAAGCGTCGTGCGCGGGCGCTTGCCGGGAGCGAGCGCGGCGGGATGCCCCTCCTCCAGCCAGAACATCTGGGCGCGCGTGCCGAGGCCGAAGCCAAGCTCCGGAATCACCGGCGAGGATTGCAGCCAGCCGCCGGAGGGCGTCGCCGACACGATATTGCCGGCCGCGTCGACGATGTCGAAATGCACGGTGTCGCCGCGCATCTCCCCGAGGCGCCCGACCGTCGGCTCGCCCGCGCCCAGGCCGCCGACGGCGCGCCGCGAGCTTTCCTCGCGACGCAGCTTCACCACCGCGCCGAATCCCTCGACCGACCCGGGATGCAATTCGAGCGAGGCCTTGTCACTTACGAGCTTGCGCCGCTCGTCGTTGTAGGCGTCGGAAAGGAGCGTCGCCATCGGCACCTGGACAAAGTCGGGATCGCCGTAGAATTTCTCGCGATCGGCATACGCGAGCTTGGAGCACTCGACGAGGAGGTGAACGAAATCCGCGCTCACCGGATCGGCGCTATCGAAATCGAAGCCCTTGAGCAGCGCCAACTGCTGCAGCATTACCGGCCCCTGCGCCCACGGGCCGGGCTTGCAGACGGTGTAGCGGCCGTAGTCGTAGGTGAGCGGCGCCTCGACATGGGCGTGCCAGCGCGCCATGTCGTCTCCCGTGAGCACGCCGTAATGAGGCTCGCCGCTGGTATCCATCACCGCCTGCGTGCGGCAGAAGCGGTCGATCGCCTCGGCGATGAAACCCTGCGACCAGGTCTTGCGCGCCGCTTCGATCTGCGCGACGCGGTCGCCTCCGGCGGCCTCTGCCGCGCGCAGCACGCGCGTATAGGTTTCGGCCAGCGTCTTGTTGGTGAACAGCGTTCCGGTCTGCGGCACCTTACCGGCGGGGAGATAGACCGCGGCCGAAGTCGGCCAATATTGGCGGAACAGGCCCTCGACGGATGCGATGGTCGCGTGCGCGCGCTCGACCAGGGGATGGCCTTGGCTGGCATAGCCGATCGCGGGCGTGAGCACGTCGGCGAGCCGCATGGTCCCGTAGTCGCGCAGCAACAACATCCAGGCGTCGAAGGTGCCGGGAACGCAGGCGGCGAGGAGGCCCGTGCCCGGCACCATGTCGAGGCCGAGGCCGCGATAGTGCGCGATGGTGGCCTTCGCCGGCGCCGGACCCTGGCCGCAGACCACCTCGGTCTTGCCGGTGCGGACGTCGTTGAGGATGACCGGCACGTCCCCGCCGGGCCCGTTGAGATGCGGCTCGACCACCTGCAGCGTGAAAGCGGTCGCGACCGCGGCGTCGAAGGCATTACCGCCTTTCTCCAACGTCGCCATGCCCACGGCGGTGGCGATCCAGTGGGTGGAAGTGACGACGCCGAACGTGCCTTCGATCTCGGGCCGCGTGGTGAACGGATTTGGATTGATGTTTTTCATGTATGACCTGCGCAAGATCGGACTGCGCAATTAATCACAGCTCGCGGGCGCAACCAAGCCAATGAAGCGGCTTTTCGGCGACGGCCAGTTCCCCTAAAATCGCTCGTCCTCTCGGTCCACAAAGCTGACGATGGAGGAAATCCATGAAGAAGATTGCCTTGGCGCTGGCGGTCTGCTTGATCTCGTCCGCACCGGCGTTTGCGACCTGCAAGTCGGATGCCGCGGACAAGAAGCTCGCGGGGGCGGCTCTCAAGAGCTTCATGACGAAGTGCGAGCGCGATGCAACGACGACCTGTGAGGCAGACTCCAAGCAAAAGAACCTCGCAGGCGCCGCAAAAGCCAGCCACATGAAGAAGTGCGTGGGCGACGCGGTCGGCACATAAGCAAATGCAGGATGCCGCCCGAGACCGGCACATCCTTGAGGTCTTCCGGCCGGCGGATCGCTGAGTCGGGCCGCACGAAGATCGCCCAAGGCGAGACACCGTAGGCGGCGGGCACCATCTTGCCCATGCCGGCGCTGGCGTTGCAGATCGTGCCCCAGACGCAGGCGCTCTGGATCACCTCGCGCTTGTCCTGCGTGTAGGGGCGGTCCTGCGGACGTTGGAAATAGTCGAGATTCTTCCAACTCGATTGCGTGCCGCGGAACGTCTTCCAGTCGAGATCGACGTCAAGGCCCGCTGCTCGCCAACTGGACGCATCGCGAGAGCTATTTCGAGATCGTCATGGTGGCCATAGTTGGCGCGACTATCGCCCTTGTGGCGGTGATTGCGCTGGGTTCTGCGTTTGGGTCCTTCTGACAGGGTGGGGCATCGTCGGCAGGGATGCGCGAATGCGCTCCGAAAAATCCGGCGCGTCATCGGCCGCCTGCGCAGCCTCGTTGATCAGGGAGCGCCGCCGCAGTTCGTCGTACGGCAGCGTCGTATCCACCCGGCCGGAGTGGTAGAGGTAGCTGTCGATCAACCCGTTCAGGAGATGCCTGATGTCGAATCGGCCCTCCCGGCCGGCAGCGTTGGCGTAGCGTATGATGTTGATCGTGCAGCTGTTGCTCAGCAAATGATACCACTCCGGCCGTTCCGCGAGCTCGTTGATGCGGTCCAAATAGATCAGCAACAGCGTGCGCGCATCAACGTCCGAGGCGTTGAGGCGATAGAGGTATACGGTCTCGTTGCGATAGTTGGTGCGCACGCGCACGAGATCACGCTCGTCACCCACCACGTAGATCAACTCGAATTGCTTGAACATCGAGGCGATGGGGGAAAAGCCCTCGCCAACCTCCGGCCGCGTCTCAATGGAGATACTCAGCGGCGGGGCATCCTCGAAAATGAAGCTCAAGAATGTGTGTCCAACCAGCCCCTCGCTCCAGTACGACACGAAAAAATCGATGGCTTTTAAGTGTGACAGCGATATCTCGCGCTCCTCATACCGCACCGTAAAGTCATTGCGGCTGCGGTAGTCGAAGTTGCGCACGCCGGTGATGCGCACGCGGTCACCATCGATGATCGCCCGCGGCATCACCGCCACTTCCGGCCGCCATGGGCGATCATGCGAAGGAGGGATCGAGATCCACCACACGACGACTGCGAAAAATAATCCGAGAAAAACCGCGGACATGCTGCGTCGAGGCGACACCCAGCAGGCCCAAACGGCGAACGCCGCAAAGGCCGCCGCTAACGTCAAGCGCAGCGCAGCCCACGGGAGATTCGAATAGTAGATGGCCAAGGTGCCCCAAGTGATGAGCACGATTTGGCAAACAACCCAGATGCCGCCGATCAGCCAGCCGAGAGACCTGAACAGGAAGCTACGATCTGACTTCAGCGGCTCCTTCCCGCCCTTCGACACGGAATTGGATTCTCCCAGTCGGAACATCGCGCGCGCCATTTGTCTTGAGTTTACTAACGTCGTGACGAGAATGTGACCACGTCACCGTCTTATCCGGTCAATGCCACAACGTTGCCAGGCACGCCTTGCGGCAAATTCCGGAGAAATCGGTCATGGCATGCTTCCATGGCCGTGGACGCTCGCTGTACGGCATCTCATGACGCCTAGCATCGCAAAAGGAAAACACCCCTTACTTGCGCTCCTCGGCCTGATGGCCGCCTCGCTTGCGATCTTACCATTGCTACCACCGATCCCGCAGGACCCCAGCTATCACCAATTTGCCGATCAACGCACGCTGCTCGGTATTCCTAATTTCTGGAATGTCGTTTCAAACCTTCCCTTTGTCCTGGTCGGAGTCATAGGGCTGTGGCAATTCGGACGCGACCGAGCAAGCTTCGTTCTCTTCCTCGGGGTTTTTCTGACTGGCTTCGGCTCAGCGTACTACCACTGGGAGCCGAACGATGACACGTTGTTCTGGGACCGGCTGCCGCTGGCGCTCACCTTCATGGCAATACTTGCCGTTGCGGTCGAGGAGCGTGTGAGTGCAAAGGCGGGGGCCATTCTGCTGTGGCCGCTGCTTGCATTAGCGGTCTTCAGCCTCTTGCTCTGGCGCTGGACTGATGATCTGCGCCTCTATGGGTGGGTGCAGTTTTTCCCCTGCATCGCATTACCGCTACTATTCGTTGCGTTTCCTGCAAAATATTCCGGCACGTCTTACTGGCTTATCGCCGCGGCGTTTTATGCATTCGCTAAATTGTTCGAGTTCTACGACCATGCAATCTATTCGGTTGGATTCATTCTGAGCGGACATACGCTGAAGCATTTCGCAGCAGCTAGCGCCTGC
>JAFAHL010000729.1 GCA_019237215.1 Hyphomicrobiales bacterium
CGTGGCGATGAGCGTGATCGGCAGATATTTCATGAACTGGCCGACCACGCCCGGCCAGAACAACAGCGGCGAGAACGCGGCGATGCGGGTCGCGGTGGCGGCGATCACCGGACCGGACATGCGCTTGGCCGCGAGCGCATAGGCGTCGCGCGGCGGCATGCCTTCGGACATGCGGCGTTCGGCGAATTCCGACACGATGATGGCGTCGTCGACCAGCATCCCGACGGCGAGGATGAGCGAGAACAGCACGACGATATTGACGGTCAATCCCGCGAGCTGAAGCCCGAGCACGCCGGCAAGAAAGGACGCGGGGATCGCGATGCCGATGAACAGCGAGGCGCGAAAGCCGAGCGCGAACAGGATGACGATCGCCACCAGCAGCACGCCGGTCGCGACCGAGTTCTGCAGGTCGCCGAGCATCTGCCGGATGATCTTCGATTTGTCCTGGGTGAAGGTCACGTGCACGGCTTCCGGCCAAGTCTTTTGCAGCGCCGCCACCGTCGCTTTCACCGCGTCGACGGTCTCGATCAGATTGGCGCCGGTGCGTTTGGACACCTCGATGGTCATGGCGGGCCGCCCGTTCACGCGCGTCACCGAGGTCGCGTCCTTGAAGGTCGGCTTGACTTGCGCGATGTCGAGCAGCGTGACCGATGCCTTGGGCGAGGCCACGATCGGAACCTTGAGGATGTCCTGCGGCTTCTCGAACAGCGAAGGCACCTTGACCGCGAAGCGGCCGCTCTCGCCTTCGAGCGCGCCGGCGGCGATGAGCGTGTTGAAGGATTGCGTGATCGAGCCGAGCTGGTCGAGGGAGAGCCCGTAGCTCGCGAGCAGCATGGGATTGAGAATGATCTCGACGGCTTCGTCGCGGGCGCCGCGCAGCTCCGCCGACAGCACGCCCGGCGCCTGTTCGATGGCGTTCTTGGCGGCGCGCGCGATGCGCAGCAGCGTGCGCTCGGGCACGTCGCCGGAGAGCCCCACCACCAGCACCGGGTAGAGCGAGAGGTTAACCTCCTGCACCTGCGGCTCGTCGACCTCGCGCGGCAAGTCGTGCTTGGCCTGATCGACCTTGGCGCGCACGTCCGCGAGCGCGGATTTGGAATCGAACCCGGCCTCGAACTCGAGCAGCACGAAGCCGCCGCCCTCGAAGGCGGTCGAACGCATCTCCTTCACGTTGCCGACCGACTTGAGTTGGGTCTCGACCGGGCGCAGCAGCAGCCGCTCGGAATCCTCCGGGCTGATGCCGCGCTGGGAGAGCTGCACGTAGATGATCGGAATCCTGACGTCCGGCTCCGCCTCCTTCGGGATCGTCACGTAGGCGACGAGGCCCGCGCTCAGCAGAAACAGGAGCGTCGCGATGGTGAGACGCGCGTGACCGATGGCGTAGTCGATGAAGGAGGACATCACACCACTTTGTTCGTGAATGGCGAATGGCGAGCGGCGAAGTGTTTGCGCCCGGCTTCCGATTCGCCTTTCCCCATTCGCTACTCGCTATCTCTACTGCGCGACCGCGGTGAGCTCGGGTATTCCCACCGCGTCGACCGTCTGCCCTTCGCGCACGAAGTCCTGTCCCTGCACGATCACGCGGGTGCGATCGGCAAGGCCGGTGACCCACATGAAGCTCTGCTCGTCCTCGATGACGCCGACCGCAACGAACTCGACCGTGTCGTCGGCATCGACGGAGCGCAGGCCGAGATTTCCGGTCGAGGAAAAGGTGAGCGCCGAGCGCGGCACGCGCGTCGCCAGCACCGGCAACAGCGGAACGACGACCTCCGCCGTGATGCCGTCGGGAATGTTGCCGTCGGGGTTGGGCAACTCGATCTCGACGCGATAGGTGCGCGTGGTCGGGCTCGCGGTCTTGGCCACGAATCGGATTTTTCCGCTCGCGCGCTCGCCGGTCACGAGCCGCACCTCGGCGATGCCGCCGACCTTGATGCCCGCGAGCTGGCGCTCGGCCACTTCGACCACCGCCAGCATCGGATCGAGCGCGACCAGCGACGCGATCTCGCGCCCGGCC
The DNA here is from genome assembly GCA_019237215.1 of Hyphomicrobiales bacterium. GTDB lineage: Bacteria > Pseudomonadota > Alphaproteobacteria > Rhizobiales > Xanthobacteraceae > VAZQ01. The sequence continues at coordinate 2,015 of JAFAHL010000729.1, forward strand.
ATGGAGAACGCGGC
>JAFAHL010000096.1 GCA_019237215.1 Hyphomicrobiales bacterium
TCTTTGGTCTTCCTTGCCAAACCGCGAACCTGTGGCGCATCAAAATCCTGGCGCAATGGTGTCGGAGCCGACATGACGAGCCTCCTGGGTTCGCCATGTTGAATCTGACTCGCCTCCATCTGGGAATCGCCCACGAGTCACAATTTCAGGGACTCGGTATTAGTTCTAAACGAGCCTGTAGTATGGTTTCGGCGATGACAAATGCAACAGCGTCGCCGACGTACCGCACCTTGCCCTGCGCTATGGCCGGATGTGGCGGCTCCTTCATAGGCTGCCCGTCCTTACCCTTGATGCCCCAGCCGCATGGCACGCCGTTAACCTCGTCGGCGTTGAGATCGCTTCCGGTAAATACGGCGAGGACTCCCGGCATGGCGAGCGCGGCGCTCGGATCAATAGACTTGATCCGCGCATGCGCGTGCGGCGGGCGCACGAACACGCCAACGACCATCTCAGGTCGGTTGATATCGGCGACGTAATTGCCGCGCTCAGTCAGGAAGCGTAGATCCTCCTTGCGGCGCGGGACGGCACCGATTCCACTTTAACCTCGTCGGCCTTGAGATCGCTTCCGGTAAAACGGCGAGGACTCCCGGCATGGCGAGCGCGGCGCCTCGGATCAATAGACTTGATCCGCGCATGCGCGTGCGGCGAGCGTTTGCTCTCCTCCGGCGGAAATAGGTGCGTCATCGTGACCAGGATGACGATGGTCAGCGGCACGGCGAGAAAAGCCCCCATCGGACCCCACAGCCAGGTCCAGAAGGCGATGGCCAGCAGGACCGCGAGCGGGTTGAGCGTGAGCCGGCGGCTGTAAACGAGACCATCGAGGAGCCAACGAAGCCCGCATCGCACCAGGCCGGGAAGCAGCGTGCGAGGCCACTTGCCAACAAAGATTCCCGCCTTGATCGGAATGGGTTAATCCTTGCTCGTCGACTCCTCGTGGTCGTTGGGGATTCTCCACGACCGAAAATCACACAATCTCAGCCGAGCAATTCGGTCAATTTAAATTCTTTAGACGAAGTTAAGAATTTTTTAGACGAAACTAATCGTGGTCACTCGCCAACTCTTTGGCGAACGTCCGCCATCGCGGCTTCCCGCGCCGCCGCGTAGCCAATGCGTTGGCGTGCGGTCTTCGGGTTGCCCGAAAGCGAGGGTCCACGCCATGGACTCCCGACCGGCGCGGTGGCGGTCCTTCATGATGCGCGGGCGACCACAGCGGTCCGTGCATCGTATTCAGGGGTTAATCGGTCTAGCACTTGTAAACTCCACCAGACGAAGTAGGCGCCAAACGCAAGTCCGATCGCCACTTTGAGAAGCTGAATGATCAATTCTGTTCTGGTCATTTTGCAACCAGCGGTTCGTCGTTGCCCCGGGATCCTGCACACGCTGCGGAATTAGGCTTTATCCTATTGCTGTCGGTGACAGCGAGTAAGGCCATAGGTTTCTTGACAGACGGCCGCCGTCGCTAAGGCGATCCCCGGAGCACACGCCTCGCCCGGAGGACCGCAATATCAAGTCGGTCTTGGCCCCGCGGGGCTCACACAAACGCAGAAGCGCATCGCCGAATACATCATCGCGCACTCGCACGCGGTGGCGTTCTCCACGGTCGATCAGATGGCCGCGCAGCTCAACGTCAATCCTTCGACCATCGTGCGCTTCACCTATCGGCTCGGCCTCGACGGCTTTCCGGATCTGCAGGAGCGAATGCGGGAACTCCTGCGCGGCCAACTCGCCCGCACCGGAGACCCGATCAGCGAAAGCCACGTCGCCAGTCACTTGGAGGGCACGAGTTTCGGCGCCTCGCTGAGCCGCGATTGGCAAAACCTGCATCACACCATCGCTGGCCTCGATGCCGCGGTCTTCGCGCGGGCAGTGAATATTCTGTCGCGTGCGCGGCGGATTTACGTGGTTGCCGGCTTCTCGACCTTCCCGATTGCGAGCTACTTCGCGACCATCCTCGACCGGCTGCGCAGCGACATCTCGTTGCTCGCGTCCAACGACGCGTTCGCAACACCGCGGTTGGTCGAAATGAAGGCCGAGGATTGCTTGGTGGCATTCACCTTTCCGCGTTATGCCAGCGCGACGCATCGCATGGTCGTGTGGGCGAAGGAGAACAAGGCCAAGGTCGTCGCCGTGACGGACTCGCCGATTTCGGCGGTCGGCCAGATCGCCGACGTGGTGCTGCTCGCGGCCTCGGCTGGACCGGGAATGCAGAATTCGCTGGTCGCGCCGTTGGCCGTCGCCAACGCGCTGCTCAACGGCGTGGCTGCGGCCAAGGGGACGAGCGCGCTGGAACGTTACGGCCGCCACGATCATTTGATGAAACGATGGGACGCGTTCCTGCTCAAATTGGGCGAGCGGTGAGGGCGCGCGGCGGATTTTTCGTCGTCCATGGGAGGGCGCGCGCGTCGCCGCGCAGCGATGCGCTGCAGCGAGTGGCTCGATCGTTTCGGTCGCTCATCCCATCGCCGTCGGCGACACCGTGTCGTGCAGGCGAAGGCGCCATTGCTCCAGCAGCGCGCGCGTCCGCGTGGGCGAAGGAATAGCGCGGAACAGCGCCAAGTCGTCGGGCGTGTCGATGTCGAGCGCGATGCGCGGCAGCCGCACCACCGACGGCTCGATGGCGCAGCGCTTGGCGGCGGCGAGATGCGGCAGGAAGCTGTCGGCGCCGAAGCGCAGCGGCACTGCGGCGGCCGGGGAGCACAGAATTGCATTAGAGCCGCGCTCGTCCCGTGCCGGCACGATGGTGAAGCCGCGCGCGCCGCGACCAGTGGCGTTGCGGTGAACGTCGATGAGTTGGCAGATGTCGTCGCTTTCAACCAGCGGAATGTCGCCCGGCAATGTGAGCATGGTTTGCGCCGCGAGCTCTCGCGCCGCCGCCGCCACCGCGCCGGTGTGCCCTTCGCGCGCGCCGGCGTCCGAGACGCGGGCGCCGTGGCGCGCCGCAATGGCCGCGGCGGCGGGATCGACCGTCACCACGATAATGCCGGCGAGCTCGCGAACGCCGGTGAGTGTTGCCAGCACGTCCTCGAACATGGCGAGCGCCAGTTGCTGCCGACGCGCGGCGCAGAGCACGTCGGCGAGACGCCGTTTGGCGTCGCTCGTTGCTTTGATCGGCACCACGGCGTGGATGGGAGCATTCATGCGGTAGCCTTTGCCGCCGCGTCGGCGCTGGCAAGCACGTGGCGTGCCAGCTCCTCGCGATCCGCAAGCGTCGCCATCAGGGTATGCGCCAGCGTGACCGCAATGCCAAGCTCGGCGGTAGCGGCGGCATCGGCGCGGTCGAGCACATACGCATCGAGCAGATCTCGGTAGCGGCGCGCCACCGCCGTTGCGCTCACCTCGAGCCCGAGCTCTGACATCATCTTGGCGGTCGGCCCTTTGACCGCGCGGCCCGCGATGATGGGCGACACCGCCACCACCGGGGCGGCGGAACTGGCGATGGCCTCGCGCAGGGAGGGAACGGCGAGGATCGGCTCGATGCTGAGGAACGGATTGGACGGGCAGATCACGATCGCGCGCAGGCGGGGGTCGCGCAGCGCCGCGAGCAGGTCGGGATGCGCGCGCGCCCGCGCGGCGCCGTCGTAGGCGATTTCCAGGACCGTCGGCGCGCAGCGCCGCCGCACGAAATAATCCTGGAAGTCGAGCCAGCCCATGTCGGTGTGCAGGCGCGTGCGCACGGTGTCGTCGGTCATCGGCACGAGGCGCGTCGCAATTTTGAGCCGACGGCAGAAATCGGCGGTGATCGCGGACAAGGCTTCGCCCGCCGCGCGCCGTCGCGTTCGTTCCACATGGGTGGCGAGGTCGCCGTCGCCGAGCGCAAACCAGGTTTCGCCGCCGAGCGCCGCGAGCGCGGCCATGAAGGTCCAGGTCTCGTCGCGCCGGCCCCAGCCGCGTTGCGGGTCGGCGAGGCCGGCGAGCGTGTACATGATGGTGTCGAGATCGGGCGAGATGGCGAGGCCGAGATGCTCGAAGTCGTCGCCGGTATTGGCGACCACCATGAGGTCTTCGCCCGGCACGACGCGGCTCAGCCCGAGCGCGAGCTTGGCGCCGCCGATGCCGCCGCACAGCGCGACGACGAGGGTCTTGCGCGGATCGCTGGCGGCGCTCACCGGAACAAGTCCTCCTCGGCCGAGCGGATCAGCGCGGCGGCGGGCAACGGCGCTCCCGACCAGTTGAGCCCCCGCACCAGCACCATCGGCCGCGCCTCGTCCGCCTGCCCCATGATGAGCGACGCGGCGCTGGCGATCTCGTCGGCGAATCCGGTTTGGGTGACGCGCAGCTCCTGCCCGAAGAGATCGGGGCGCCCGCGCAAATCCATCAGCGCCGGCAGCCCGGCGGCGCCGAGCGCGACGCCGACCGTGCCGCGTCGCCACGCGCGCCCCCAGCTGTCGGTCACGATGACGGCCGGCCGGCTGCGAAAGTGCGCGGCGAGCCGCTCGCGCAATCGCGCGGCCGAGGCATCCGGATCGCTCGGCAAAAGCAGCACGGGCTCTGCCGCGATGTCCGGGTCGATATTGGATCGATCGACCCCTGCATTCGCCATGATGAAGCCGAGCCGGTGCTCGACGATCAGCACGCCCGGCCGCTGCCGTACCACGCGCCGCGACTCCGCGAGGATGACCTCGACCAGACGCGGATCCTTGTCCACCTCGGCGGCAAGCCTCGCGGCGCGCGGCGAGGGCTTGACCTTTGCGAGATCGACGTAGCGCCCTTCCGCCTTGGACACGATTTTCTGCGCCACCACGACAACGTCGCCGTCCGCCGGCGCAAGGGCGTTGCGCTCGCAGGCGGCGATCAGCAGCCCGGCGAGGTCGTCTCCCGGCCGGACCATGGGAATGTCGGGAATTGGCGTCAGCGTGACCGCCATCGCTGCCGGGCCCACCTCAGCGCAACGTCAACCGCGGCAACGAACCCCGCGTGGCCCGCCGCCGGCGCTGCGATCGGTCCATCCTACCCTGGATTTCCCCCAGGACGAGGCGGGTTGCCGCCATGGGACGAGATATGGGGCGAGGTCATCGCAGCCGCTTGCGCGCTTGCTCGCAGCGCGCGGCCGCGAGCGCCATCAGCGCATGGGCGCCGAAGAGGGTGGCGGCAGCGGCTTGCGGGCGAGCACGACATTATAGGCATTGCCGAATACGAAGATCTTGGACGTGCGCCAAATGATCGATTCCAGCTCCACCATCGTTCGCATCCGCAGCCGAAACTTCCACAACAGCAGGTGTTGAATGAAATTCCAGGTGATGCCCCAGGCCCAGAACGGGAGCCGGCGATAGCGGATCGGACTGAAGCCGAGTCGGCGCAGCTTGAAAACGAGAAGGTTGGCGCCGAGGAAATTGTAGCGCCAATTCTCGAAGAACGCCGTGACGTTGCGGTAGTCCTGTTCCCGACGACAATGATCGAGCGATCCCGGCGAACGGATCAACAGGCGTCCTCCGGGCTTGAGCGATCGCCAGCAGCGTGCCAGCCAAGCCTCCAGGTCTTTCGTGTAGCCGATGGATTCGAGCGCATAGATCGCATCGAAACTTTCTCCCGGGAGGTCGAGGCCGTCGAAATCGGCAACGACGACGCGTACGCGGCCGTCGAACTTCTCGAATTTCCGCCGGCAAATCTCCGCCTGCGCGGTGGAATTCGTCACGCACACGATTTCGACGCTGTGGCGACTGGCAAGATAGTCGGCCGCCGCCCCCGATCCGCATCCCAGATCCAAGAGCCGCATGCCATCCGCCGGCTCAAGCAGAGCGCATTCGGCATCGTAAGGCTGCGTGAAGGCGGCGCGTGGAAAAACGCACGTGCTGTAATTGTCAGCCTCGCCGCGATAACGGCCGAACACGTCGTCATAGGTGCGATTCTCGTCGTCGTGCTTGAGAAAGTCTTCGGCCTTCGGCGTCCACTCGACGAGCTGGCGCTCTTCGAATTCATTCAACGCATGACCGATATTGCCGGCGTCCCGCGGATGGGTGACGAGGAGAAAGAGCATGTAATGAAACAAGTTATAGACCGCGAACAACCCCACTACGGTCGCCGCCGAGATCAACGCAATATCCACGCATTGCTCCTTTCGGGGTCGGGCCTTGCAAGCTGTGCACGTCCTCACGACGGTCGCGCGCAGCATTGCCTATCTCGCGATGATTTTCGCTGTCCCGCCGACGATTTCATACATCCTGTGGATTGGAAATACGACTGTTCTTCGGACAATCCCGGCGGGCGAGGGGGTGATCCTTCCGGGGCAAACCACCTATGATGGTCGCATGCGTCCGATACCGCTGGGAGCGAAGGGAACTTTCACGCTGCGGGTGAGGCCCGCGCATCTCGCCAACCAGTTCAAGGATGCGATGCTGCCGCCCGTGTTCGCCACGCCGATGATGATCATGGCCATGGAAAACGCCGCGCTCAACGCCATCCGTGGCTACCTGGATGCGGGCGAGAGCGCGGTCGGGACCGCGGTCGACGTCCGCCATTTGGCGGCGACGCCGGTCGGGCACGAAGTGACGGCCGAAGCCGAGGTGACCCGGGTCGACGGCCGCCGCGTGGCGTTCAACGTGACCGCGCGCGACGAGATCGAGGAGATCGGTCGCGGCACCCATGAGCGCGCGGTGGTCGACCTGCGCCGGCTCGATGAACGGCTGTCCCGCAAAAGCAAATCCAAAGCGTAAAATCTGCGACAACACTTCTAACCATCCCACAGGACGCGGCAATGTCATGCGAGCCGATCAGCCGGAAGACGGCATCACTTGCCGCGCGACACGTTCAGGCTGGCATCGAAGAACTTCAAGGCGGCGGCGCCGATCGCCGCGTGGATTTTGCCGCGGTCGACGCCGGGAGCGTCGATGCAGGCCTGCGGAAATTCATTTCTGCCGTCATCGTCACATTCATTGACGAAGATGTCGTGATCGACGCGGCCGGGAATGACGTAAAGCTCGGCGTGGGCGATGTGTCGCGCGGCGAACTCGGCGTTGTCCTTGGGCGGCGCCTGGGTGTCGCCGGCGCCGACGGTGATGTAGGTCGGCACGGCGAGTTGCCGCAGCCCGGCTTCATCCATGCCGAAGGCCTGCACGACGCCGGGCGCCATCGCCAACACGGCCTTGACGCGCGGGTCGTGCACGTCGAGCGCCGGCTGCGCGTCGAGCGGCAACTCGTTGCGCAGATATTCCGGCACCATCGCATTGTTGCGCCAGCCGCGTTGGAAGGCGAGATACTTTTCGGGATTGACCCGCGCGCCGCCCACCCAGAGCGCCGTGAAGCCGCCTTGCGAATGGCCGGCGACCCCGATCCGGTCCGCGTCGATCGACTTGCCCCAGACCGGATCGTTCAGCAGGAAGCTGATGCCGAGGGCGACGTCGCGCGGGCGTTGCCAGAGCTTGTTCGCGAGATAGGCGATGGTCGAGTCGTAGGTGTTGGCGCGGTAATGGTTGAGCGCCGCCACGATGTAGCCGTGCGAAGCCAGAAACTCGGCGAACCAGGCATAGTAGAGACCGTTGCTGCCGCGCCCGTGGGAGAAAACGACGAGCGGACGCTTCTCACCGTCGGCTGCTTCGGCATCCTTGTAAAGATTGAGCTTGGCGAAGAACGGCAGCACGAATGGCGTGGCGGAGCGCTCGCGGAGCGCGGCGGGATAGAACACCCTCAGCGTCAGATGGCGGCCGCCCTCGTGCGGGTCGACGTAGTCGAGCTCCCTGATCCCGACCGCAAAGGTGGCGGCGCCTGGCGGGCTCTGCGCAAGCGTTGCAGCGGGAGAAACCGCCAGCAGCGCGCAGGTAAGCGTCGCGCCGTGCGCGGCGACCGCCCGCCGGCGCACGGGCGGGAGAACTTTCCGGATCAAGCCCGGCACATCCTCATTGCGCATGCGCCAGTTCTCTCCTCGATTCAGCGTGAAGGCAAGGTGGCGCATGAGCGATGGCCTCTCCTCACGCGCAGGCGCGGGGCATTGATTTGTGATCCCACCTCTTAGTATGAGCAATTGCAATGAACGCCATTCGCTCCATCGTGCATCCCACCGATTTTTCCGACCTGAGCGCCGCGGCGTTTGCCCATGCGTTGCGCATCGCCTTGGCGGCACGAAGCAAATTGCACCTTCTGCACGTGTCCCAATACGACGCCAACGAAGCCTTGGCGTTTCCGCACGCACAGCGCCTGCTCGCGCAATGGGGGCTCTCCCACGCGGATGATCCGCCATGGACGATCGCGAGCAAGCTCGGAATCGAAGTCGACAACATCCGAATCAAATTGCAAGAACCGTCGCAGGCCATCGTCGACTTTCTGAACGAGCATGGCAGCGACCTCGTCGTGCTCGCGACCCATGGGCGCGACGGCGTTGCGCACTGGCTGCATGGGTCGGTGGCGGAAGCTGTATTCCGCCGCTCGGCGATCCCGACGCTCTTCATTGCACCGGGCGCGCGCGGTTTCGTCGATCAAGTCAGCGGCGACGTGCAGCTCAAGCGCGTGTTGGTTCCGGTCGATTTCTCGCCGCCGCCGGGTCGTGCCATCGCAGCTATTCACCGCTTCGGCCGCCTTCTGACCGGCGCGAACGTCGCCGTGGACCTCCTTCACGTCGGCGAGGCGGCGCCGCGGCTGCGTGTTGCGTCGTCGGGCGCCTTGCTGCCGGTGATCCTTCGATCCGGCAACGTCGTGGAATCGATCGTGGACGCCGCCATCGAATTTGACGTCGACGCCATCGCCATGCCGACGGCGGGACACCACGGCGTCCTCGATGCGTTGCGCGGCAGCACGACCGAGCGCGTGATCCGTCATGCGCCGTGTCCGGTCTTCGCCCTGTCTGCCGCGTCCCCGCGCTCGGGATGACGGGACTTGATCGCGCGCCGCTATTGCTTCGCCTGCTGCAGGTAGGCCTTGGCTTGCGCGAGCTCGGGCCTCGTGCCGCCGTCGGCGAGCTCGAGCAACTTGCCATAGTAGCTGCGCGCGGCGGCCGTGTTTCCGGCCGCTGATGCGGCCGCCGCCGCGCCGGCATAGCTGCGCAGCCGATTCTTCGCGCCGCGCAGCGACGCTTCGAAGGCCGCGAACGCCTCGCCCGGCCGCCCCAGCTCCAATAGCAGCAGTCCGAGCGCCTCATGCGCGGTCATGCCGATCGGACCGGGGCTGAGTGTGTCGTGGGTTTCGGAGGTCTCTTCCGCCTCGGCCGCCTCCTGCATCAGCGCCACGGCCTCGGCATCGCGGCCGAGCGCGCGCTCCACAAAGGCGCTCGCCACCTTGTGCTGGATTGCGACCTGTCGCGCCCAGTAGAGGTTCTTTGCGTCCGCGAGCGCCTTCTGCAGCGTCGCGAGCCGCTCGAGATCGGCGCTCGCCTGCTCCGGCCGGCCGCTGCGCGCTAAGCCGACCGCGCGCGCGAAATGCGGCACCGATTCGGCGTAAGGGTAGCGGCTCGGCCGCAACGGCAGCTCCGCCGCCGTCGCCCAGTCGAGACGTTCAAGCGCCCAGCGCGCTTCCATCGCCGCCACGCCGAACGGGCGCGCACGCAGGCCGGTCTCGTGCTTCTTCGCAACGAGGTCGTTCTCGATCTTGAGCGCAAGATCGAGCGTTTCCTTGGCCTTGGCGTCTTGAGCGAGCTGCAGATGGGCATAGACGAGATAATCGAGCGCGTGGATGCGATCCTCCGGCGTGCCCCGGTCGGCTTCCGCGGTCTCCGCCGCGTCGTTCGCCGTGATAGTGTCCTTCCAGCGACCGAGCAGCACGTAGGTGTGCGACGGCATGTGGATCGCATGCGGCACGACGGTCACGCAGATCGCGTAGTTCTGCGCCGCGGCGAGCGCGCGGTCGACCAGCGCCGGATAGTCGTAGGCGTGAATGAGGTAATGGCTGGGGCCGGGGTGTTGCGGTTTCTCTGCGAACACCTGCTCCAGAATCTCGCCGGCCTTGAGCTGATTGCTGTAGGTCTTGTCGAGACCGTCGGCGGTGGCGAGCAGCGACAGCGCGTAGAAGATGCGTGCTTCGCGATCGTCGGCGTAGCGCTGCGCGAGCGCTTCCATCTTGCGCATATAGGCGGCGGCGCGCGTGCGATGATCGAGCTTGTCGTAATCGGCATAGAATGCCGCGAGCGCGGCGACGTAGTCGCGTTCGCGGGGAGTCTTCGCATCTAGCGCCAGCGCCTGCGTGATGGCGTCGCTTCCCTTCTTCAGGTTCGCCGGGGTCGGCGGCGCCCAAATCTGGTTCCACACGCTCATGGCGATGCCCCAATACGCCATGGCGCAATCGGGTTTGGCCTCGGCGATCGCCGTAAATTCCTTCAATGCCTGGCCGTACCAGAACGAGTGCAGGGCCGCGAGCGCGGCGTCGAAGCGCGCTTGAATGTCGGCGCCGCACGAGACTGGAAAGCTCACGTCCCGTCCGCGCCCGTCCATCAGATCATGCGTGTTGCTCTGCGCGCTGGCGCTGCGCGCCGCGCCGAGCACCAGCACCGCGGTAAGCGCTGCCACGAGCCACAGTCGTGTCTTGGACCCGGGCCGAAGCCCGGTGCGATCGATCATCATGGCAGCACTCCGATGCGGTTGCATCTGGTCATCATAGGTCAATTCGAGCGCCCCGCAATCACGCGGCGCCTGTTGCGCCGACCGATAATCGTTGCAAATCGACAATCGTTGCAACATGGCGTCCAACGGCATGGCTTTCGCTTGTTTGCGCAAAGACGTGAGACCACCGGCTCGGACGTAATCGGGTTACGCTATTTCCGCTCGGCGATCTCCTGGATCAGCGGTTTCCACTGTGCAATTTCCCGCACGATCTGCGCGCTGTACTGCTCGGGCGTGGTCTTGACCGTGTCGGCACCAGCCTTGGCCATGATTTCCTTCACCTCTGGGTCGTCCGCCATCTTGATCAGGATCTCGGACAATTTGCGCACGATCGGTTCCGGGGTCTTCGACGCGGCCATGATGCCGTTCCACGTCTCCACGACAAAATCGGGGACGGTCTCATTGACAGTGGGAAGATCGGGCAAATGGGGACTACGGTTGAGCGAGGTCACGGCTAGACCGCGCACCGATCCGGCTTTCACCTGCGGCAGACCGTCGGTCATGTTGGCGAAGGAGAAATCGACCTCGCCGGAAACCACCGCGGCCGTCGAAAGCGCACCGCTCTTGAACGGAATATGCACCGCCTTGATGCCGGTGCGGGCCTGGAACAGCTCGACCGAGTAGTGGGTCAAGCCGCCGGCGCCGTTGGAGCCGTAATTGAGCTTGTCGGGATTAGCCTTGGTGTAGGACACGAGCTCGGCCAGGGTTTTCACCGGCAGGTCGTTCCTGACGATGACCACCTGCGCGATCGAGCTGACGACGCCGATGGGCGCGAGGTCCCGCAATGGATCGTAGCCCACCTTCTGGTTCGGATCGAAGGGCGCGGTCGAGATCGCGCCGATGCTGCAGACGCAGAATATGTAGCCGTCGGCTGCCGCGTTCACGACCGCCTGCGTCCCCACGATGCCGCCGGCGCCCGCGCGGTTGTCCACAATCACCGGCTTGCTCAAGGCTTTCTCGACGTAACGCGCGGTCAGCCGGGCAACCAAGTCCGTATACCCGCCCGCTCCATAGGGCACGACGAACGTGATGGGCCGGGTCGGCCATGCATCCTGCGCTCGCGGTATGCTCGGCGCCAACGC
>JAFAHL010000431.1 GCA_019237215.1 Hyphomicrobiales bacterium
GGGCCCTGACCGCCGATGACCAGCATCGGTGTCTGAGCCCGCCAGGCATTGGCGACGCCGGTTACCGTGTCCGTCACTCCGGGGCCGGCGGCCACGATGGCGCAACCCGGGACTCCGGTCAAACGTGTCCAGGCGTCGGCGGCGTGCGCCGCGGCCTGCTCGTGGCGAACATCGATGATGCTGATGCCTTCATCGACGCAACCATTAATCATATCCATCGTGTGCCCGCTGGGCAGCATGAAGACGGCTTTGATGCCTTCCGCCTTCAGCGCACGGGCAACCAGCTGCCCTCCGCTTTTCGTAGAATTGGACGTCCCGGATGTCGCGGCCACGGAAAACCTCCTGCGTCTTGGTGCGATGCCTCAATCTAGGCTCGGAGGGCGCTTCCGGCTCATCTCCGCTTGCCGCTAGTTTTGCCGGTTTGCGCAGATCGTTCGCGATTCGCAGAAAGGTTCTCCGGTCCGGCGCGCCGAGCTCAGTGCGGCCAGCTGCTATCGTCTGAGGCCGCCAGGCTCGTTCGGCTTTGTCGATTTTGCCGGGAAATGCTCCGGCTTGCTCCAATCGCGCAGCGGGGCGAGCCTGCTTGATCCACGGGCCGTGTGCGGAGCGTTATACTCCTGAGTTTGTCGAAACGTCCGCCCCGCTTGTACCGGTGCGGCTCTCTGCGGCCTCACTCATGTTCAGGAGATCATTGGATGTTCTGTTTTCAATGCGAGCAAACGATGCGCACCGAATCCGGCGCCGGATGTACCACCAAGGGTGTGTGTGGCAAGGACGAGGCGACCGCCGATCTGCAGGATGTGCTGGTCCACCAGCTCAAAGGCATCGGGCAGTATCGCACCCGCCTTGCCACGCTGGGGCCCGCCGACAAGGAAGCGGACAGCTTTGTGCTTTATGCCCTGTTCACGACCCTGACCAATGTGAACTTTAATCGCGCGCGCTTTGTCCCGCTGATCGCTGAAGCGGCGCAGATGCGCGACCGGCTGCGCGCCCGCTACATCGAAGCCTGCCGCAGCGCCGGCAAGACGCCCGAGACGCTCAGCGGCCCCGCCGCCTTCCAGCCGGCCGACAATCTGCCCGGCCTGCTCGCCCAGGCCTCGGCAATCGGCGTCCGCGCCGGCGTCGAAACTGTCGGAGAGGACGTCATCGGCCTGCGCGCATTGCTGCTGTACGGCCTGAAGGGTGTCGCCGCCTACGCCCACCACGCCGAGGTGCTCGGCCAGACCCGCAGCGAGATCGCCGACGCGGTGGCGCACGTGCTCGACCTGCTCGCCGATAACCCGGTGGACCTGGAGCAGATGCTGCAAGCGGCCCTCACGCTGGGCCATGCCAATTTCACGACGATGCAGACACTCGATGCCGCGAACACTGGCACGTTTGGCGCGCCCTCACCCACAACGGTGCGCGTGACGGCGGTGGAGGGCAAGGCGATCCTCGTCTCCGGCCATGATCTGCGCGACCTGCATGCCATTCTGGAAGCCACCAAGGACACCGGCATCAACGTCTACACCCATGGCGAGCTGCTGCCGGCGCATGGCTACCCGAAACTCCGCGCCTATAAGCACCTAGCGGGCAATTACGGCGGCGCCTGGCAAAACCAACAGCACGATTTTGCGATCTTCCCCGGCCCGATCGTGATGACGTCGAACTGCATGATCGAGCCGCAGGTACTGTACCGCAACCGCATCTTCACCAGCGGTCCGGCCGGCTGGCCCGGCGTGCGCCACCTCACCAACGGCGACTTCAGTATCGTCGCGCAGGCTGCCCGCGCCCTGCCCGGCTTTACCGCCACCGAACCCGAACAGACCCTCACCGTAGGTTTTGGCCGCGAGGCGGTGCTCGGCGCAGCCGGCCAGATCATCGAGGCGGTGAAGTCCGGCGCGCTGAAGCACTTCTTTCTGATCGGCGGCTGCGATGGCGCAGCGCCGGGCCGCAACTACTACACCGAGTTCGCCGAGGGCGTGCCGTCCGACTCTGTCGTGATGACGCTCGGCTGCGCCAAATACCGTTTCCATACCCACGATTTCGGCAGGGTCGCCGGCCTGCCGCGGCTGTTGGACGTCGGCCAGTGCAACGATGCCTATTCCGCTCTGGTGATCGCCCAGGCGCTGGCCGACGCGTTCCACTGCGGCGTCAACGACCTCCCGTTGTCGCTGATCATTTCGTGGTTCGAACAGAAAGCGGTGGCGGTATTTCTGACCTTGCTCGCGCTCGGCGTGCGCAATGTGCGGCTGGGTCCGACCTTGCCGGCGTTTCTGACGCCGGCGCTGCTCGATGTGCTGGTCAAACGCTTTGGCATCGCGCCGATCACGACGGCCGAGGCCGACATCGAGGCCGCACTCAGCCGCAAAGCGGCGTGAAACCCGTTCGGCCGGGTCTGCATCGTCCCGGCCGAACTTTCTCCTGCAATCGCGAAGAACCAGCCTATGCCCAAAATCAGCTTGTTGACGCGCGATGACGCGCGTCTCGTATTTCCCTGCGCGGAGGGGGACTACGTGCTCGACGCGGCCGAAGCCGCCGGTCTCTATCTGCACGCGATGTGCCGCGAGGGCACCTGCGGCGTCTGCCATGCGCATGTTTCCGAGGGCCGCTATACGCATGGCCCGATCGCGGAAGGCGCGCTGATAGACGCCCAGTCGGGCGGCGTGCTGCTGTGCCGCTGCCGGCCGCAAAGCGATCTGCTGATTGCTCTCCCTTATCCGCTAGCCGACATCCATCGCCAGCCGATCCAGCCGCGTGGCGCGACGATCGTCGAACTCGCCTCGGCGGGAAGTGATGCCGTAGTGCTGAAGCTGGCGGTGACGCCCGACGCCAAGCTCGGACAAGCAGCGGATTTCGTGCCGGGCCAATACATGGAGGTTGGTATCCCCGGCACCACAATCCGCCGCGCCTACTCGATGGCCAATCTGCCGAACTGGGACGGGCAGATCGAATTTCTGATCCGCCTCAAACCCGGCGGCGCGTTCTCCAGCTGGCTGGCCAAGCAGGCGCGGGTCGGCGACAAGGTAGAGCTGCGCGGGCCGTTCGGCCGTTTCGTGCTGGACGAAAGCAGCACCCGGCCGCGCTGCTTCATCGGCGGCGGTTGCGGCTTCGCCCCGGTGCTGTCGATGCTGCGCCATTTGGCCGAGTTCCAGGATATGCAATCCTCGACCCTGATCTTCGGGGTCGATCGGGAGGATGAGCTGTTTGCGACCGATGTTGTCAAGGAGTTGCAGGCGGCTTTGCCCATGTTGCGCGTAACGGTGGCCGTCTGGCATCCGCAGGGCGCCTGGCACGGTTTTGTCGGCACTGCGGCCGAAGCATTCGCCAAGCTTCTGGATCAGGGCGGGGAGCAGCCGGATGTGTATGTCTGCGGCCCACCGAAGCTGCTCGACTCGGTGCAATCGGTGGCGGCAGCGCACGGTATTCCCCCGAGCCAGATCTTCACCGAACATCTGGGGGCGGCGTAAGGGGAGCGGGCAAGGCGACCAGTTATTTCGGCGCGGCGGCCGAAGGATGGAACAGTTGCTCGCCGTTGACTTCGTAGGCGCCGATTGCGGCTTGGCCCTCCCGCGAGGCGAGCCAATCGGCGAAGCGGCGTGCCGACCCCTGCTTGGCCTCGGGATGCTTCTTCGGATCGAGCAGGATCACATCGTAGCGGTTCAATAATTTCGGATCGCCTTCGACCAGCACGGTCAGATCGCGTTTGTTGCCGAAGCTCAGCCAGGTTCCGCGATCGGATAACGTGTACGCGTCCATCGCCGCGGCCGTGTTGAGCGCCGCTCCCATGCCGCCACCGATGTCGCGGTACCACGAGCCGCTGCCGGTTTTGGCCGGGTCGATCCCGGCCGCCCGCCACAGACGATGTTCGAGGGCATCGGTGCCGCTCTTGTCGCCGCGCGAAACGAACGGGGCGCGCGCCTCGGCGATCGCCTTGAGGGCCGCGACCGCGTCATGGCTGCCCGCAATATGCACCGGGTCCGAGCGCGGGCCGACGACGATAAAGTCGTTCCAGGCGATCTGCCGGCGGTCGACGCCGTCCCCGTTTGTAACGAACTGCTGCTCGGCTTCGGGATCGTGGACCAGGACCAGATCGGCATCGCCATGCGCCGCCGTCGCCAGCGCCTGGCCGGTACCCTGGGCGAGGACCCTCACCGTAATACCGGTTTCCTCGGTGAATTTCGGCAGGACGTGCGCGAGGAGACCCGAATTCTCGACCGAGGTCGTCGAGGCCAAGACGATCGCCTCGCCGGCACGAGCCGGTCCGGCTCCCAGGAACAGAGAACCCGTTAATAGGAGTGTTGCTGCCTTGCGCTTCACCACCCTCTCCCCTCTCTGTTGCCGAGGGCAAAGATTGTCGCGCTGACGGCGATACTGATCCCGATCAGAACAAGGGCTAGGCCGAGGGCGAGCGACAGGTTGCCCTCGCTGGTCTCGAGAACGATCGCCGTTGTCATCGTCCGCGTATACCCGGCGATATTCCCGCCGACGATCAAGATAGCCCCGACCTCCGAGATCGTTCGGCCAAACCCGGCGAGAATCGCCGTCACAACCCGGCTCCGGGCGATCGCGACTAGGTGGGGCATAGCCTGCAGCCGCGTCGCGCCGTCAATTTGCAACGCGGCGCCATACTCTGCCCAGGAGTCGGCCGCTGCGTCATGAACGAGCGCCGTCACGATCGGGAACGCGAGCACGGCTTGTGCGAGCACCATCCCGCCCGGTGTGAACAGCAGGCCGAGCATCCCCAGCGGGCTCGACCGTGACAGCAGGAGGTAGAGCGCGAGTCCGACGACCACTGGCGGCAGTCCCAGCAGAGCATTGACCACGATCACGAAAAGCCGTCGTCCCGGCACCGCGTAGATCGCAAGCGCTGCCCCGAGCGGAGCTCCGAAAAGGGCGGCCAGCGCGGTGGCGGAAAGACTGACCGTGAGCGAGAGGACGACGATGCGGCCAAACGCATATGAATGGACGACTGATCCTAAATCCGCGACGGACACCGATCAGCAAAGTCCCGCGAGGCG
>JAFAHL010000495.1 GCA_019237215.1 Hyphomicrobiales bacterium
AGCGGGCGCAGGTAAAGAGCGCGCCCTCGAGCAAGCTGCCTGAGGAGGCGCTCCCATGAGCAAGTGGAACCTCATCATCAACGTCGGCCGCTGCGAGAACTGCTACAACTGCGTCATCGCCGAGCGGGACGAGCATGTCGGCAACGATTTCCCCGGTTATGCGGCGCCGGCCCCCGCCGTCGGCGACAGCACGATCCGCATCCTGCGCCGCGTCCAGGGCAGCGCGCCCATGGTGGAGACCACCTATCTGCCCGTGATGTGCAATCACTGCGACGACGCGCCTTGCATTCGCTCCGCTCCCGACGCCATCCGCAAGCGCGACGACGGCATCGTCATCATCGATCCGGCGAAGGCCAAGGGCCGGAAGGACATCGTTGATTCCTGCCCCTATCGGGCAATCGTCTGGAACGAGGAGCAGGAGGTCCCGCAGACCTGGATCTTCGACGCGCATCTTCTCGATCAGGGCTGGAAGCAGCCCCGCTGCCAGCAGGCCTGCCCGACCGGCGTGTTTGAGGCGGTGAAGCTCGAGGACGCCGCGATGCAGCAAAAGGCGGCGAACGAAGGCCTCAAGACGCTCAAGCAACGCCTGGGCGCCAAGCCGCGCGTTTGGTACCGCGGCTTGGAGCGGTGGGAGACCTGCTTCATCGGGGGCAGCGTGAGCGCCGAGACCGGCGGGGTGGTGGACTGCGTGCAAGGGGCCAAGGTGACCCTGTCCCAGGAAGGCAAGCCCATCTCGACGGCCACCACGGATGGCTTCGGCGACTTTCGCTTCGACAATCTGCCGAAGGGCGGCGGCGCCTATCGCGTCGAGGTTTCCCTCGCGCATGGGCGCGCCTCGCGCGACTGTATCCTGGGCGAAAGTGTCTATCTCGGTGAACTGAGGTTGATTCAAGCTGAGGAAACAGCGGATCTGTAAGCATGACGCCACGCCGACGGCGACCTGTTCGACGCAAGGCAGCCGGCGGGTACCACGTCCTCGATCGCGCCGGGCTTTATCAGTGGGGCCCCGATCTTCCGGACGACTTCATCGACGCCAAGCTCACGCGCGGCGGCTCCTCTTCATTTTGAAGTCGGCCATGACGGACAAGGCGCGTCTCAAGAGGATGCTTGCGCTTAAGAGCAGCGTATCGAAACCCGCGCGTCCGTGGCGCTGATCGCTGAGGCGCGGTTGGCCAAAGCGGAGGGAGGAATCAACAAATGGCGGTCAGAGGCCTGTCCGATATCGAAGCGATCGAAGCCGTTCCACTCGCCGAGCGGGGCTTGCCGGAGAGCACCTATGCGGCGCTCACAGCCAGCGCGAAACGCACTCCCGACGCGAAAGCGCTGACGTTCTTGCCTTCGGCCGACCACCTCGACGAAACGCATGTCTGGAGCTACGGCGAACTCGTCGCCGACGTGACGCGCGCGGCGAACCTTTTCGCTGCGCTCGGCGTTGCGACCGATCGTCCCGCTGCGTTCGTCCTGCCCAATCTTCCGGAAACCCACTTTACAATCTGGGGAGGCGAAGCCGCCGGCGCGGCGTTGGCGATCAACCCAATGCTCGAGCCGAGGCAGATCGCAGATTTGCTGCGCTCGGCCCGCGCTTCCGTCCTCGTCACGCTGGCGCCGGCCTTGAACGCGAAAGCGTGGCCGGCCCTGGCCGCAGAGCTGGCCACGCTTCCCGACCTCACGGCGATTGCGTTCGTCGACATGGGCCACTACCTTGACGGCGAGCCTCGAGAGGCCGCGCGCGCTTCGATTGAAGCGGCGGCGACCAACGCGGGCCTCAAGATCGTCAATTTCCGGGACGGGATGCGCGAGCAGCCCGCCGGCCATCTCGTCACAGGCCGCGAGATCCGCGCCGACGACGTATCGTCCTATGTCTGCACGGGCGGCACGACGGGGGCGCCGAAGATTGCGGTGCGCAGGCACGGTAACGAGGTGTTCGACGCCTGGGCCGCTGCGCAAATGCTTGAATCTCAAGGAAAGCGGCGCGTCATCCTCTGCGGCTTGCCCTTGTTCCACGTGAACGGCCAGCTCGTCACCGGGCTTCAGCCGTGGATGCGCGGCGACCACGTCGTCATGGCCACGCCGGACGGCTACCGGGGGAAGAACGTCATCGCTCGCTTCTGGGAAATTGTCGGGCGCTTTCGCGTCTCGACTTTCTCCGGCGTGCCGACAATTTATTCAGCGGTGCTGGAGAGGCCGATCGGCGACAATGATCTCTCCAGCCTCGAATTTGCGATTTGCGGGGCCGCCCCGATGCCCGTGGCGCTCATTCGCGCTTTCGAAGCGAACACAGGGTTGAAGATCATCGAAGGCTACGGTCTGACCGAGGGCGCCTGCGTCTCGTCTCTGAACCCTCCCGGAGGCGAGAGACTGCCGGGCTCGATTGGACTGCCGATCCCTTACCAGCGGATGGCCGCAGTCATCCTCGACGCGGACGGACGCTACGAGCGGATAGCGGAAACCGATGAGATCGGCGTCATCGCGATCAACGGCCCGAATGTCTTCTCGGGCTACCTCGACCCTCGGCACAACGAGGGCCTCTGGATCGAGATCGATGGCGAACGCTGGCTCAATACCGGCGACCTCGGACGACGGGACGCCAACGGCTATTTTTGGCTGGCCGGGCGCAAAAAGGAACTCATTATCCGGGGCGGACACAACATCGATCCGAAGATCATCGAGGACGCGTTGCAGAAGCATCCGGCGGTGGGGTTGGTCGCCGCGGTCGGGAGCCCGGACTCCTACGCCGGCGAATTGCCGGTGGCCTACGTTCAGCTGAAGCCCGACGCCGTCGTCACCGAGGCGGAGCTCATCGCGCA
>JAFAHL010000765.1 GCA_019237215.1 Hyphomicrobiales bacterium
ACCCGCGCCGAGATGAAAAAGATCCTCGACGACATCCAGTCCGGCAAGTTCGTCAAGGATTGGATGCTGGAGAACCGCGTCAATCAGACCTCGTTCAAGGCCATGCGCGCCAAGATGGCCACGCATCCGATCGAGGAGATCGGCGCCAAGCTGCGCGCGATGATGCCGTGGATCAAGCAGCGGGCACTCGTCGACCGCAGCCGCAACTGACGCGCTGCGGTCAGCCGCTATCGGGTTTCGGGTAGCTCAGCGTTTGACCGGCGAGCGGCCCCTTCTCGAGGGGCTTTCCGTCTCTGCGGCTGCAGGTATCCACCAGCAGGACGATTTCTGCGTCCATCTCCTCCGGCGCACAGATATATTCCTGGCGGGCCATCTCGAATGTATGAAAGAGCATATTTGCGTAGGACGCCTCGTCCGCAAATAAATGCCGGATTTGGGCGCGCACCTCTGCTTCCAGGACGGCGGCGGATCCGCATTTCTCGGCGGCAGCCTTCGCTGACGGCGTCAGCACGATCTTGTAGCTCGCGGGCATGACATCAACGGCGCGTTGTCATGCCCGAACGTATCACAACGCCGCGCTTGAGACAGCGGCGCGAGGGCAGGGGTGGATCCTAGGGAATGGATTGAGCCTCGGCGAAACCCATCGCGCGTTGCCCGCGATTGCGTTCGCCGACGCTCCGTGCGCCTTTGCAAGCTGCCGCCGTGCGGGTAGCGTTCCCGGCCGAGTGCTCCCCGGAGGCGGATGGTGCAGGGGACTGCAGGATCGGCGGTGCCCGCCGTTGCGCTGTCGCAGGTGGCGATCAGTTTTCGCCTTGCCGATGGCGGCAGCTACGCCGCGGTCGATCGCACCTCGCTTGCGCTTGCCGACGGCGAGTTCGTCGCCATCGTCGGTCCGACCGGCTGCGGCAAATCGACCTTGCTCAACGTCGCCGCCGGGCTGATCGCGCCCTCATCGGGTCGCGTCGAGATCTTCGGCGCGCCGCTCGCCGGGCTCAACCGCCAGGCCGGCTACCTGTTCCAAGCGGAGGCGCTGTTTCCGTGGAAGACGGCGCTGGAGAACGTCGCGATCGGGCTCGAAACCGCCGGTATCGCCCGCGCGCTTGCGCGCGAGCGCGCGCGGGCGTGGCTCGGCCGCGTCGGCCTCGCCGAGTTCGGCGCGCGCTACCCGCACATGCTCTCGGGCGGACAAAGAAAACGCGTCGGCCTCGTCCAGGTGCTCATCCGCGATCCGAAAATTCTGCTGATGGACGAGCCGTTCGGCCCGCTCGACGCGCAGACGCGGCAGATCATGGGCAACCTGCTGCTCGACCTGTGGAACGCCGACCGCAAGGCGGTGCTGTTCGTCACCCACGATCTCGAGGAGGCGATCGCGCTGTCCGACCGCGTGGTGATCATGTCGGCGGGGCCGGCCGCCCGCATCATCGGCGATTGGAAGGTTGAGCTGCCGCGGCCGCGCGACATCGCCGAGGTCAAGATCGAGCCCGCGTTCCACGATCTCCATCGCGAGATCTGGGCAACGCTGAAGGCCGAGGTGCTCAGGGGCTACGCCCAGACCGGTGGCGGCTGACGGCGCGACGTCATTGCCTTGCGCTTGCGGACGGCTACACTCGGGTCGCGACGGGCGAGATCGCCCACACGGAGGAACCTCATGTTGGTAAAGCGAACGCTTTTGATTGCCGCGGGCCTCGCCCTGGTCTTTGCATGGAGCGGCCAGCGCGCGAATGCGCAGGGCGTGTTCACGATCACGTCGCCGTCGTTCAAGGACGGCGAGCGCCTTGCGACCAAGAACGCCGGCAACAACAAGCAGAATCCAAATTGCGTCGGCGAGAACGTTTCGCCGGCGCTGTCCTGGGCGAATCCGCCCGCCGGCACCAAGAGCTACGCGCTGCTGATGTTCGATCCGGAAGGCAGGCCGCCAGGCGGCGTGAGCCATTGGGTCGCCTATGGCATTCCAGTCTCCGTGACCGGCTTTGCCGAGGGCGAGGTCTCCCAGCAGACCGAGAAATACGTCGGCGGCAAGAGCCTGATGGGTCTGCCGCATTATTTCGGCCCCTGCACGCCCCCGGGCGCGCCGCACCACTACACCTTCACCCTGATTGCCACCGACCTCGAGCCCAGTGCGCTCCAGCCCGGCATGACGCGCGACGAGCTCATCAAGGCGTTGGACGGGCACGCCAAGGGCGCGACCGGCATCATCGGAACGTTCTCGAAGCCGTAAGCTGACACATTCGCTGTCATGCCCCGCGCAAGCGAGGCATCCAGTATTCGCGGACGATGCGGCGAGTGAAAGATCTTGCCGCATTCAGTGGAAGCGGCGGACTCGGTCTGCTCCCTCCCCCCTTGTGGGGGAGGGTTGGGGAGGGGGGTGATGCGGCGAGATAATGATGGCGCCATCTTCGAAAGAATCGCGCTACCCCCACCCCCCAACCCCTCCCCAGCCGGCTGCGGGCTTGCCGGCTTCCGGCAGATCTTATCTTAAAGTGACCAAACCCCGGCAGGCCGGGGTTTGGTTGGGGAGGGGAGCGCACCGAGTGCGCGGCGCTGAAGTGCTTCAAGCACAAACGAACGTGCGCTAGTGTCACGCGTTAAACTCCTCGCGCTTCAGCTTCTCGTCGCGCTCGCGGTGGTGCTGCTCTGGCAGCTCTTGACCACCGTGCCGATCGGAGGCGTGAAGCTTCTCCCCCCGTTCTTCTTCTCGACGCCAACGGATGTCGCGGCGCGCATCATCAAATGGTTCGTCGAGGGCACG
>JAFAHL010000097.1 GCA_019237215.1 Hyphomicrobiales bacterium
CGGCAGCAGCATTTGCGGATTGACCGCGCGGTATTTCGCGTCGCGCTGCCTACCCTTCATGAGATCGACGTCGATGACCTCTTCCGGCGTGAGGCCCTTGAGATTGAGCGCGATCCGCACGCGAAAGGTCGCGAGCGAGCGCCAGAACGA
Source organism: Hyphomicrobiales bacterium (assembly GCA_019237215.1). Classification (GTDB taxonomy): domain Bacteria; phylum Pseudomonadota; class Alphaproteobacteria; order Rhizobiales; family Xanthobacteraceae; genus VAZQ01. The sequence continues at coordinate 151 of JAFAHL010000097.1, forward strand.
GAACAGCTTCACGGGCCCTCCCCTTGCAAAATTGTGAAGGAATTGTTCCTACCATAATATATCGCCCGCACGAAAAAACCGCTCCATTGGCACGGCCGGCGTGACGGCTGGACGGCTCGACATAACGGGAGGACGGGAATGGCTTCGGTCGAGGAGACGCGCGCTCGAGCAACGGGCGGCAAGACCCACGAGCACCGCAGCGAGGTGCGCGACGGCATGCGCATCGACTGGGACGTCCCGATCAAGATGGACGACGGCCTCATTCTGTGCGCCGACGTCTTTCGCCCGGTGAAGGACGCCCGCTATCCGGTGATCCTGAGCTACGGCCCCTATGCCAAAGGCCTCGCGTTCCAGGATGGCTATCCGAGCGCGTGGCAACGCATGGCCGAACGGCACCCCGACGTCACCGCCGGCTCGAGCAACCTCTACCAGAGCTGGGAGGTGGTCGATCCCGAGAAATGGGTGCCGCACGGCTATGCCTGCGTGCGCGTCGACTCCCGCGGCTGCGGTTGCTCGCCCGGCTTCATCGATCATTTCTCGCCGCGCGAGACCAAGGATTTCTACGACTGCATCGAGTGGGCCGGCGTGCAGCCCTGGTCGAACGGCAAGGTCGGGCTCAACGGCATTTCCTATTACGGCATCAACCAGTGGCACGTGGCAACGCTGCAGCCGCCGCACTTGGCCGCCATGTGCATCTGGGAAGGCGCCGCCGACTGGTACCGCGACATGACCCATCACGGCGGCATCGTCTGCACGTTCTGGGAAAACTGGTACGACATGCAGGTCAAGACCGTGCAATACGGCGCAGGCGAGCGCGGCAAGCGCTCGCGCGTGCACGGCGAGCTCGTCTGCGGGCCGCATACGCTGTCGGAAGCGGAGCTCAAGAACAATCGAAGCGCGCTCGGCGACGATATCCGCGCCCACCCGCTCGACGACGCGTACCACCGCGCGCGCTCGCCGGTTTGGTCCAAGGTCAAGACGCCGTTGTTGTCGGCAGCCAATTGGGGCGGCCAGCCGTTGCATCCGCGCGGCAATTTCGAGGGCTTCGTGCGCGCGGCCGCGAAGGACAAATGGCTCGAAGTGCACGGCATCGAGCACTGGACCCACTTCTATACCGACTATGGGCGCCAGCTGCAGCTGCGCTTCTTCGACCATTTCTTGCACGGCAAGAACAACGGCTTCGACCGGCAACCGCGCGTGCTGCTGCAGGTGCGCCACATCGACAAGTTCGTGGAGCGTGCCGAGAACGAATGGCCGCTCAAGCGCACCAAATGGACGAAGTTCTATCTCGACCCTGCGGGCGGCGCGCTCGCGCGCGAGCGTGCACCCAAAACGGCGGCCAAGAGGTCGCAGGTTGAATTCGAGGCGTTGGGTGACGGCGTCACCTTTCTGAGCGAGCCGTTGACGCAAGAAACCGAGATCACCGGGCCTTCGGCGGTCAAGCTCTTCGCCTCGTCGTCCACCAAGGACGCCGACATTTTCGTGGTGCTGCGCGTGTTCGGGGGCGATCTCAAGGAGGTGGTGTTCCAAGGCGCCATCGATCCGCATACCCCGGTCGGGCAAGGCTGGCTGCGCGCCTCGCACCGCAAGCTCGACAAGAAGCTGTCCACGCCCTATCGGCCCTATCACAGCCACGACGAGGTCGAGCCGCTCAAAAAGGGCGAAGCGGTCGAGCTCGACATCGAGATTTGGCCGACATCGATCGTGGTTCCGGCCGGTCACCGCATCGGCCTCACCGTGCGCGGCAAGGATTACGTCTATGGCGGCCCGAGCGGCGGCAAACTGTCGAACTTCAAAAACGAGCTCACGGGTTGCGGGCCGTTCCTGCACGACGATCCGCGCGATCGTCCTACCCACGTGTTCGGCGGCGTCACCAGCCTGCATTTCGGCGCGGGCCGGCACCCCTATCTCCTGCTGCCGATCATTCCGCCCAAAAAAACGGCAGCGCGGAAGCGCGCAAGCCGCCGCGACTAGCCCCAACCCGAGCCGGCGATGGCAGCCGCCTACGCCGAGCACGCCGTATGATTCATCTGGCCACGGCGCTTGCGGCCGGCCGGAGCCGTCGTAAGGTAAGCTCGTCGGGCCCTAGCGATCTCAGAGGGATTGGGGAGGGAATGAATACGCAATTCTGGCTGACCCAGGCCTTCAACGGAATTTCATACGGCGCGCTGCTGTTTCTGGTCGGCAGCGGCCTCTCGCTGATCTTCGGCGTGATGCGGATCGTCAACCTCTCGCATGGGTCCTACTTCCTTCTGGGCGGATATGTCGCACTGTCGGTGATCTGGACGACGGGCTCGTGGCTGCTGGCGATACCGGTCGCGGCTTTGACCATCGCGCTGGTGGGCGTGGCGATGGAGCGCGTGTTCTTGCGGCCCTTGGGATTCGACCCGCTGCGCCAGGTGCTGCTGACGGTGGGCTTCGCATTCCTTTTCCAGCAGGCGGCGCTCGACATCTGGACCGGCAACAATTTCGACATCAACCCGCCCGATGCGCTGACCAAGAGCATCGTCGTCGGCGGGCTTTATCTGCCGCTCTACCGGATATTCATGATCGCCACGGCGCTCATCATCGGCGTCGTCCTGTGGCTGGCCATGGAAAAGACCCGGATGGGCGCGGCCGTTCGCGCAACCGTCGACGATGCGCAGATGGCGCGCGGCGTCGGCATCGACACCTCGCGCATTTCCATGTTGATTTTCGCGCTGGGCGCGTTCTTGGCGGCATTGGGCGGCGTCATCGGCGGTGCCTTTCTCGGCATCTATCCCGGCTTGGACTTCGAAATGCTGCCGATCGCGTTCGCTGTCGTGATCATCGGCGGAATGGGAAGCCTGGGCGGCGCAGCCATCGGCGCGCTGATCGTCGGGCTCGCCGACAATTTCGGCAAGGCGCTGTTCCCGGAGGTTTCCTATTTCACCCTCTACGCGCCGATGGCGCTGATTCTCGCGGTGAAGCCGACCGGGCTGTTCGGACGTGAATGAGCCACGAGGGATGAAGAGCCAGCACATCAAGGTCCTGATCGTCGTTGTGGCCTTGGCAGCGATCGCGATCATCGTTCCGAACGCCAATTCGTTCGTGATCCTGCTGACCACGCGCGCGTTGGCGTTCTCGATTCTCGTGATGAGCCTTGACATCTTGCTCGGCTACACCGGCCTTCCCTCCCTCGGACAGGCGGCCTATCTGGGCGTCGGTGCGTATTTGACCGCGATTCTGGCGACCAGATATCAATTCGGACTGGGATACGATTTTTGGCTGGTCGTCGTATTCGGAATTCTGTTGGCGGCAGCCTTGGCGGCCATTTTCGGCCTGCTCGCCATTCGTGCGACCGGCGTCTACTTCCTGATGATCACGCTTGCGCTCGGCCAATGCGCCTGGGGATTGGCCTACCGATGGAACTCGCTCACTGGCGGCGACAACGGCATCAATCTGCGAGCCCGGCCCAAATTCGGCATCGACCTGGCGAACGAAGTGACCTTCTTCTATCTGGTATTCGGCCTCTTCGCCGTCTCGCTGCTGCTGATGTACACGCTGGTCCGCTCGCCGTTCGGGCGAAGCCTGGCGGGGATTCGCGAGCGCGAGCTGCGCATGAAGATCCTCGGCTACAACACCTGGCTGCACAAATACATCGCATTCATTATCGCCGGCGGCTTCGGCGGGCTCGCCGGCGTGCTGTGGGCCCATACCGCCGGCATCGTCAGCCCCGAGAACGTGGTGTTGACCACCTCGGTCGACGCGCTGTTGATGGCGGTTCTCGGCGGTGCGGGTACGCTGGTCGGCGGAGTCATCGGCGCATTTATCGTGTTCGGCCTGCGCGAATACCTCAGCACGCTGGTTCCTTGGTGGCAGTACGCGCTGGGTGCCGTCTACGTGCTGACGATCCTGTATCTGCCGACGGGGCTGATGGGCATCCCGGAGCGAATCCGTCAACGACGGGCGGCTACGGGAAATCGGGAGGACGTGAAGAAAATGGCACCTGTGACCTCCTGACTCGCGCGGGAATGTCACGTCAACAAGGGAGTAGAACTTATGACAATCACCTTGCTACGGCGGCTCGGTCCGCCGTTGTTGGGCAGCGTCGTTGCCTTGGGCGTCGTTACCTTGGGCGTCGTTACCTTGGGCCTCACGCCGCCTGCGAACGCCGCCGAGGAGCTGCGCATCGGATATGTCGCGCCGACCACCGGCATCTTCGCCCAGGTCGGCAAGGACATGGTCGATGGCTTCCAGCTCTACCTTGACGACGTCAACAGCGACTTCGGCGGGGCGAAAGTGAAGTTCATCGTCGAAGACGAACAGGCCAAGCCGGACACCGCCGTCACCAGGGCCAAGAAGCTCATCTTGCAGGACAAGGTGCACATGCTGGTCGGTGGCCTCCTAGCCTCAAGCGGCTACGCGCTGGCGCCGGTCAGCACCGCCGACAAAACCGTCTATATCGCGCCCGTTTCGGCGGCCGACGACCTGACCCAGCGCGATCTGCCCAAATATCCCTACTTCATCCGCACCGGCTGGAGCAGCTCGCAACCGAGCCATCCGTTCGGGCAATGGGCCTGCGACCAGGGCTACAAGAAGATCGCGGCGATCGGCGCCGATTATGCGTTCGGCTATGAGGTCATCGGCGGCTTCCAGCGCGCATTCGAGGCCTGCGGCGGGCAGATCACCCAGAAGATCTGGCCGCCGATCGGCACCAAGGACTTCGGGCCCTACATTCCGACCATCAGGCAAGACGCCGACGCCATCTTCACGCTCATGGTCGGCCCCATGTCGCTGCAATTCCCCAAGCAGCTCGCGGCCTCGGGCAACAAGAAGCCGGTGATCGGCGGCGGGACGAGCTACGACGAGTTCGTGCTGCCGTCCATGGGCGACGAAGTGATCGGTCACGTATCCGCGCTGCAATACAGCGCCGCGTTGGAAACGCCCAAAAACGAGGCCTTCGTGAAGAAGTATCGCGCGAAGTACGGCAAGGTCCCCTCGTATTATTCGGAGACCAACTATACGACGGCGCAGATGATCCACGAGGTCATCAAGAACAACAAGGGCAACTTCCCGGGCGCCGAGGAGTTCATCAAACAGCTCGCCGCGCTGAAGCTGGATACCATCCGCGGTCCCGTCACCATCGACGAGATGCGCAATCCGGTGCAGAACATCTACATCAAGAAGGTCGAGAAGAAGAAGATGTTCGGCTACGACAAGGAGGAGCTTTGGAACACCGTCATCAAGACCTATCCGAACGTCAGCCAGTTCGGGCAGTTCAACAAGGAGGAGTTCCTCAAGACGCCGGTCTACAGCCGCGACTACCCGCCCTGCAAATTCTGCAACTAGCGCCGCCATCGGCCGGGGCTCCGTCTCGGGAGCCCCGGTCGCTTCACTCGCGATCGGCAAGGACATCGAGGTGAATACGCAGGCGCACGCCAACGGCCGCGAGCCCGTTCTCGAACTCCGGGCACTCTCGAAGAGCTTCGGCGGCCTGCGCGCCGTGCGCGACGTCACGCTCAAGATCATGCCCGGCGACCGCAAGGCCATCATCGGACCGAACGGCGCCGGCAAGACGACCCTGTTCAATTTGATCACCGGAATTTTCCCGGCCAGCTCCGGACAAGTCGTGCTGTTCGGCCAGGACGTGACCAGGTGGCCGAGTCATCGACGCACGGCGCTCGGAATGGCGCGAACGTTTCAGATCACCAGCCTGTTTCCCAAGCTCACCGTTCTCGACAACGTGTTGTTGGCGATCCAGGGTCTACGGCGGTCGAAGTTCGTGATGTGGCGGTTCCTCTCCTCCTATCGCGATTTCTACGACAGGGCTCACGGGCTCCTGGAACGCGCCCGGTTCCTCGACCGCAAAGACATCGAGGTTCGCTACCTGTCGCACGGCGAACAGCGACAGCTCGAAATCATCCTCGGCCTCGCCAGCGACCCGAAGATCCTGCTCCTGGATGAACCAGCCGCCGGCCTCTCCTCGGGCGAGTCCTCGGAGATGATACGGTTTCTCGCCCACCTCGATCGCAACCTCGCCATCCTCCTCATCGAGCACGATATGGACGTCGTATTCGACGTCGCCGAGCATATTTCCGTCCTCCATTTCGGCGAGATATTGGAGGCGGGAGCGGCGGAGCAAATCCGCCGCAGCGAGAAGGTGCAGCAAGTCTATCTCGGGACCGCTTGACCCATGGCGATCTTGGAAGTTCAGGACATTCACACCTATTACGGGGACGCGTATGTCCTCCAGGGCCTGTCCTTGAAGCTCGAGCAAGGACAGATCCTCGGGCTGCTCGGACGCAATGGCGTCGGCAAGACCACGTTGGTGAACTCGATCGTGGGGTTCAATCGTCCGCGCCGCGGAAAGATTCTGTTCAAGGGGACGGATATTACCGAGGTTTCTTCGTTCGAGACGGTGCGCAGCGGAATGGGCCTGGTGCCGCAAGGCCGGCGCGTCTTTCCCACGCTCAGCGTCGAGGAGAACCTCATCGTCGCCGAGCGCAGCGTCGACCGTCGCGGCTGGAACATGGAACGCGTCTATGCGCTGTTCCCGCGCCTGCGCGAAAGACGCAGCCAGCGCGCCAGAACGCTCTCGGGCGGCGAGCAGCAAATGCTGGCCATCGGCCGCGGGCTGATGACGAATCCGGATTGCCTGATCATGGATGAGCCGTCCGAGGGGCTCGCGCCCATCATCATCCAAGGGCTGTGGCAAGCGATCGCGCGGTTGAAGGAGGAAGGCCATTCGATTCTGCTGGTCGAACAGAACGCCTCGCTTGCGCTCCAACTGGTCGATTACGTGCACGTGATGAGCAAGGGCCAAGTGGTCTATTCCGCGCGTCCGGAAGAGCTTCGGGCCAACGACGAAATCAAATCCAGGTACTTGGGAATCTGACGGCGTCATCGGCGAAGCGACGG
>JAFAHL010000789.1 GCA_019237215.1 Hyphomicrobiales bacterium
CAACGTTTGGTTCTGTGGCCGTCGCGGACGTCGACGTCGCGATGATCATGAAGGCCCTTGAGCCGATTTGGACTGCCAAGCCCGAAACCGCTGGGCGAGTGCGCGGTCGGATCGAGGCAGTGCTCGATTGGGCGAAGGCGCGTAGCTTTCGCGATGGCGAGAACCCGGCGCGCTGGCGTGGGCATCTGTCTAATCTGCTACCGGCACGGACGAAGGTCCGGGCCGTCAAGCATCATGCGGCCCTGCCGTATACGGAAATCGGTGCCTTCATGGCCGACCTGCGCGCCAGGGAGGGCGGCGCTTCGGCCGCGCTCGAATTCCTGGTCCTGACCGCCGCGCGTACCGGTGAAGTGATCGGAGCGCGCCACTCTGAAATCGACTTTCGTGCGCGCATGTGGACGGTTCCGGCCGAGCGCATGAAGGGCAAACGCGAGCACCGGGTTCCGTTGTCGTCTGCCGCTATGAAGGCGCTTGAGCGCGCGAAGATCGAAGGCAGCGAATTTCTTTTCCCAGGCAGTAAGGACGGACAGGGACTTTCCAACATGGCCCTGCTCAAGGTCCTAGAACGCATGAACCGAGGCGATCTCACCGTGCACGGCTTCCGCGCGACATTCAAGACCTGGGCGACCGAACGCTCCAACTTTCCGCGCGAACTCGTCGAAACTGCGCTTGCTCATGTCCTCGAGGACAAGACCGAAGCCGCCTACCAACGAGGTGACATGCTGGAAAAGCGCCGGCGTCTTATGGGCGCGTGGGCGGAGTTTTGTGGCAAGCGTGTGCCGGCTGGCACCGTGGTGAACCTGCGGCAGGCCTGAATTTCAAAAATTGGGTGCCGCGCACCATCGCCGCTCTGGAGGCGTAGGCGCAGATCGCCGGTGACTCCGTCACTACGACAGCGCCATCGCGCCGGGTCAGCACGTTTCCCGCGGGATTGATCGCGGCTGCGCGCCTATTACAGCGCCAGCAGTTTACGGCTGCGGACTTTCGCGTCAGCTCGTGAGCACCGGCGTCTTATGCAGAAAGGCGTCGTCGTCGATCTGCTTGACGAGGAAATCCGCCACGTCGGCGCGCGAGATGAACCCGCATGTCCAATCGCGCGGATCGGCCAACGCGCGATAGGCGTTAGTCTTTGGCCCATCGGTCAGGATCACGGGACGCACGATCACCCACTCGAGCTTGCTCCTGCGGACGATACGTTCCTGCACGTCCTTGTCGTCATAGACGCGCCCCAGCAGCAGATGAAACGCCGCACAATAAAGAAACCCGCCGTGGCCGCGACTGTCGCCCGCCCCGAAGCCCGTCACGCAGATCAACCGCTTGACTTGAGCCTCCTCCATTGCGGTGACGAGCACCCGCGTCGCTTTGGAGAAGAATCGCGTCGGCTTGAGGATGATTTCGGGCTCGACCGAAACGCCGAGCGACTGGATGACGACATCGATTCCAGTCAGCGCGCTGGCGGAATTTCGCCCGTCGCTTGAAGCGGAGTCGCGGAAGGCCGCTTATGCGCAGGGCAAGCAAGCGAGGACCGCCGAATAATGGCAACTTGCCGCGAGCAGAACAAAACCATGCCAGATCGCGTTGTGAAAGCGCAGGTGCTGCCAGACATGAAAGAGCGCACCAAGCGAGTAGAGAACGCCCCCAACCGCGAGAAGCCAAAGGCTCGAGCTGGGGATGGCAGATGCGAGGGAGTCGTAAGCGATGACACCGCTCCAACCCAGCAGCAGGCAAAGAATGATGGCGAGCCGATCGAACCGCCCTGGAAGTGCGAGCTTCAGCGCCATGCCGACGGCGGCGCTTAACCAGACGCTGATGCCGAGACCTGTCGAGACCAAAGCGTTTTTCATCTGCGCCAAAAATGGGGTGTAGGTTCCGGCGATCAATAAATAAATCGCGGAGTGGTCGAAGCGACGCAGAACCCATTTGACGGGCGAGACCGGCCACATGTTGTAGGCAGCTGAGAACGCGAGCATTGTGACGAGGCCGCTGACGTAGACCAAGATCGGCGCCACGTTGATTCGTTCTACCTTGACTGCCATCACGACGATCGTGACGGCGCCAATGAGACCCAGACAGACGCCGATCGCATGCACGACACCATCGGCGATGATCTCAGTGCGGTCGTAATGCCAGCTGATTTGCCCCGGACATCTGTCGGGCATAGCAACGAACTCGCGTGGAGGGTTCATGATCTAAGGCAGCTCTATAATCTTGTTTACAGTCATGCACCGCGACTTGGAGGATCGGATAGTCTTTTGCTGGTTTTTTGGCGCGCCTTTCTTGGCCGATCATCCACCGTGAACTGAAGGAAGGAAGGTCACCGTTATCTGATCCTGAGCACCTCGACCCCCGGCAAAGGCTTGCCCTCCAGCCATTCGAGGAAGGCGCCGCCGGCGGTTGAGACACAGGTGAACCGCCCGGCCGCGCCGGCGGCATTGAGCGCCGCGACCGTGTCGCCGCCGCCTGCCACCGTAATAATCTTCCCGGCGGCGGTGAGTTCCGCCGCGGCTTCGGCGACCTCGATCGTGCCGATATCGAAAGGCTCGAGCTCGAAGGCGCCGAACGGGCCGTTCCAGACCAGCGTCTTGACCCGCGCGAGCACGGAGCAGACGTGGTCGATGCTGCGCGGTCCGATGTCCAAAATCATCTCATCACTGCCCACGCTGTCCACCGCGGCCACGCGCGAGGGCGCATTGGCGGCGAAGGTCTTGGCAACCACGGCGTCGACCGGCAATACGACCTCGCGGCCTTTGGCCTTCGCTTGGGCCATGATCTCGCGTGCGGTCGGCAGAAGATCGCGCTCGCACAGCGACTTACCCACCGAATTTCCGCGCGCGGCCAGAAACGTGTTGGCCATGCCGCCGCCGATGATGAGAATGTCGACTTTTGCCAGCAGGTTGCCGAGCAGGTCAAGCTTGGTCGACACCTTGGCTCCGCCGACGATCGCCGCGAGCGGACGGATCGGGCTTTGCAATACTTTCGTGAGCGCCTCGAGTTCATCCTGCATGGTGCGCCCCGCGTAGGCTGGCAGCCTGTGACCGATGCCCTCGACCGAGGCATGGGCGCGGTGCGCCACCGAGAAGGCGTCGTTGACGAAGATGTCGCCGAGCGCGGCGAGCTGCGCGACGAAGGCGGGATCGTTGCGTTCCTCGCCCGGATGGAAGCGGGTGTTCTCGAGGCACAGGACGTCGCCCGGCTTCATGGCGTTCACCGCCGCCGCCGCACGTTCGCCGATGCAATCGTCCGCGAACGCAACCGGCCGCTTAAGCACGGCCGCAATCGCCGGCGCGAACGGCTTGAGCGATTGCTTTGGATCGGGCCCTTTCGGGCGCCCGAAATGGGAGAGCAAAATCACCTTGCCGCCCTTGTCGGCAATCTCGCGGATGGTCGGGGCTACGCGCTCGATGCGGGTCGTGTCGGCGACCTTGCCGTTCTCAACCGGCACGTTGAGATCGACGCGCACGAGCACACGCTTGCCCCTCACGTCGGCCTCATCGAGCGTGCGGAACATGTCAGTAGCCTGCGCGCGCGGTCATGCGAACCGAAATCAGCGCAACGGATGGTCGCTCATTCCCGGGCGGGTCAGTTCAGATCAGCTTGCCCATCGCAACCGCGGTGTCGACCATCCGGTTGGAGAAGCCCCATTCGTTGTCATACCACGACATCACCCGCACCAGCGTGCCGTCCATCACCCTGGTCTGGTCGATCGCGAACACCGACGAGTGCGCATCGTGGTTGAAATCGCTGGAGACGTTGGGCACCTCGGTGTAGCCGAGGATGCCCTTGAGCTGCTGCTCGGCGGCGCGCTTGACGGCGCTGTTGATCTCCTCCTTCGTGGTCGCGCGCTTGGCGACGAATTTGAAGTCGATGACCGAGACATTCGGTGTCGGCACGCGGATTGCGACGCCGTCGAGCTTGCCGGCAAGCTCCGGCAGCACGAGCCCAACGGCTTTTGCAGCGCCGGTGGAAGTGGGGATCATGTTGAGCGCGGCGGCGCGCGCCCGGTAGAGGTCCTTGTGCACCTGGTCGAGCGAGGGTTGGTCATTGGTGTAGGAATGCACCGTCGTCATAAAGCCCTTGTCGATGCCGACGGCGTCGTTGAGCACCTTCACGACCGGCGCCAGACAGTTGGTGGTGCAGGAGGCACTGGAGACGACTTTGTGGTCCGGCGTGAGCTTGTCGTGATTGACGCCATACACCACGGTGAGATCGGCGCCGTCGGCGGGCGCCGAGACGATGACGCGCTTGGCGCCGGCGGCAAGATGCGCGGCAGCCTTGTCCTTCGAGGTGAAGATGCCCGTGCACTCGAGCGCAACATCGACGCCGAGGCCCTTCCACGGCAGCGTCGCCGGTTCCTTGACGGCGGTCACCTTGATCAGGCCGTTGCCGATGCTGATCGCGTCACCCTTGACCGTCACCTCGCCGGGAAAGCGGCCGTGCACGGAATCGAAGCGCAGCAGATGAGCATTGGTCTCGACCGGGGCGAGATCGTTGATGCCGACGACCTCGATATCGGTACGCCCCGCCTCGGCGATGGCCCGCAGCACGGTCCGGCCGATGCGGCCGAACCCGTTGATGCCCACACGAACTGACATTACCCGGCTCCTTCGCTCCCCCTCATGGCCGGTTCCGCTTGCGCAGAGACCGCACGGGAGCATGATACATTAAATAGCGACGCGCGGCGCGCGCGTTAAGTCTTCCCGAGCTTGCTCAAAGCCGCCGCGGCGACGTTCTCCGGCGTGATCCCGAAGTGCGTGTAGAGGTCCTTGTAGGGCGCGCTCGCCCCGAATGTCGTCATTCCGACGAAGGCGCCGTCCGAGCCGATGATCTCGTCCCAGCCTTGCCGCACCGCAGCCTCGACCGCGACGTTGACCTTGGCCGTGCCGACGATTTTCCGCCGCTCGGCGGCGGGGCGCTGGCGCAGAAGTTCGAAACAGGGCACCGACACCACGCGCGCAGAGATGCCGCCCTCGCGCAGCAACTTGCAGGCGGCGACCGCGACCGACACTTCGGAGCCGGTGGCGAACAGCGAAACCTCGGCGGCGTTCTCCGCAGGGACGAGCTCGTAGGCGCCGGCGGCGGAGCGGTTCGTCTCGTCATAGCCGATCCGCAACTGCGGCAAATTCTGACGGGTGAGCGCGAGTACGCCCGGTGCGCGCGGATTTTCGAGCGCGAGCTGCCAGCATTCGATCGTCTCGACCGCGTCGCAGGGACGGAAGACATAGAGGTTCGGGATGGCACGCAACGCGGCGAGATGCTCGACCGGCTGGTGGGTCGGACCGTCTTCGCCAAGCCCGATCGAATCGTGGGTCATCACGTAAATGACGCGTTCGCCCGCGAGCGCGGCCAGCCGAATCGCCGGGCGGCAATAGTCGGAGAAGACGAGGAAGGTGCCGGAATAGGGAATGATGCCGCCGTGCAGCGCCATGCCGTTCATCGCCGCTGCCATGCCGTGCTCGCGCACGCCGTAGTGGATGAAGCGGCCGGAATAGTCGGCGGCAGAGAGTACCGTCATGCCCTTGGGCTTGGTGTTGTTGGAGCCGGTGAGGTCGGCGGAGCCGCCGATCATCTCCGGCACCGCCGCGGTCAGCGCCTCGAGCCCAGTCTCCGATGCGGCACGGGTCGCGACCTCTTTCGGCGTTGCGGCGAGCTTCTGCTTCACTGAACGCACGGCGGCGGCGAGCTTATCGCTCGGCAACTCGCCGCGGATGCGGCGCTCGAATTCGGCCCGGCGGGCCGCAGGCTGAGCCTTGAGCCGATCGTTCCAGGCCCGGTGCGCGGCCTTGCCCGTAAGCCCTGCGTCGCGCCACATCCCACGCACTTCCGCGGGAATGGTGAAGGCGCCCTCCGACCAACCGAGTCTTTCCCGCGCGCCCCGGATCTCATCGGCGCCGAGCGGAGAGCCGTGGGACTTCTCCGTCCCTGCCTTGCTCGGCGCGCCGAAGCCGATGATGGTGCGGCAGGCGATGAGCGCGGGCCGGTCGCTCGCCTGCGCCTTCTCCAGCGCATTGGCGATCGCCTCGGGATCGTGTCCGTTGACGCGCGTCGCTGCCCAGCCGGCGGCCTCGAAGCGCTTGACCTGATCGACGGAATCCGCAAGCGACAGCGGGCCGTCGATCGAGATGCTGTTGTCGTCGAACAACACGATCAGCTTGTTGAGCTTGAGATGCCCGGCAAGCGCGATCGCCTCTTGGCTCACGCCCTCCATCAGATCGCCGTCTGAGGCGAGCACGTAGGTGCGATGGTCCACAAGCTCGGGGCCGAATTGGGCGGCGAGATGCCCCTCGGCGATCGCCATGCCGACCGCATTTGCAAGTCCCTGGCCGAGCGGGCCGGTCGTCGTCTCGACGCCCGGCGTGAGGAAGCTTTCCGGGTGGCCGGGCGTGATCGAGCCCAACTGGCGGAAGCGCTTGATCTCCTCGATCGTCATCTTTTCATAGCCGAGGAGATAAAGCAGCGCGTAGATGAGCATCGAGCCGTGACCGGCCGACAGCACGAAGCGGTCGCGGTCGGGCCAGGCGGGATCCGCCGCGTCGAATTTGAGGAAGCGCGTGAACAGCACGGTCGCGACGTCGGCTGCGCCCATGGGCAGGCCGGGATGGCCGGACTTCGCCTGTTCGACCGCGTCCATGGCGAGCGCGCGGATGGCGTTCGCCATGCGGTCGTGCCGCGCGCGCGTTGCGGGAGCGCGCTCGTCACGGCGCACCGGCGTGGTTTGCGCGGCAGAGGCGGTGGCTGCGGCAAGGAGCGACTTGGGATTGGTCATCGCGGGGCCAAGCGGGTTGCTGGGCGAGGCTCTAGCATGCGGGCGAGGGGAGTCAAAGAACGCTGGCGTGTGGTGGGCTCGCCATTCACAGGGGCCGCGAGGAGTTCGGGTCAAACGTTGACGACGAGCCCACGCGCAACGTAGGATTCTTTTTGTAACTGCTTGCCGACGCAAAAGATTTTTACGCCACACGGCTGTCGAATCCGGCCTGTATCGATCGCGTCCCGGGGGTTGCCGAGAATGACCGAGCCCAGCGCCATCGACGCGGCCAGCAAACGTCTTGCGCTCGCACTCGATGCGCTTGCGGCCGCGGTCGAGCGGCGACACGAGGCCGACCGCGGCGAGCAGACGCTGGACGCCCAGTTGCACGCGCTCGGCGCCGACCGCTCGCGTCTCGCCTCCGAGCTCGATGCGGCGGTAGCGCGCTCCCGCGCGCTGGAAATCACCAATCGCGAGGTCGCCCAGCGGCTCGATGCCGCCATCGACACCATCCGGTCCGTGCTCGCGGCGAACGAGCGCTGAGGGCACGCCATGCCGCAGGTCAGCGTCACCATCAACGGCCGCCAGTTCCGCATGGCCTGCGAGAACGGCGAAGAGGCGCGTCTCACGCGGCTAGCCCAGGAGCTCGACGCGCGCATCGGCGTCTTGCGTTCTCGCTTCGGCGAGATCGGCGATACCCGTCTCACGGTCATGGCCGCACTGGCGCTCGCCGACGAACTCTCGGAGGTGAAAGAGAAGCTGCAGCGGCTCGAGCCCGAGCTCGCCACGCTGCAGGATGCCAGCGTGGTGTCGGCCGACCGTGCCCAGGCGACGCAGGCGGCGGTCGTCGCCGCGCTCAATGCAGCGGCCGAGCGCATCGAGAGCATCACCCGGCGGCTCAATCAGACCATCACCGACGGCGGCGTCCCCATGGGTTGATCGGCTCGTTTCGCCGGTAGCGTGGCACGGGCGCAGGCACTACATTGGTCGGGCGGGGCTGCGAGGCGCGTCAGGAGCCATATCCCCGGGGCCTTATCGATCCTAAAGGGAGCTGTCCCTGACCGGGCTCGTGGGCTCGGACATATGGCGCCCACCTACTTTCGTAGGGAACCCGGGATCGACGCTCCGACGGCCATTGCGGCTCCGCGCTCACGCCTGAGATCGATGGCTCAATCCAGCTCGATTGAAGACGCCAAAGCCGCGCTTCGCCGCCAAGCCCGCGCGCGCCGCGACGCGCTGCCCGCCGACGTGCGCGCCGCCGCGGCGCAAGCCATTGCCAGGCGGCCGTTTCCGGTCGCGGTCGCGCCGGCGGCGATCGTCGCGGGTTTCATGCCGATGGCAAGCGAGATCAATCCCATCCCGTTGATGCGCAAGCTCGCAGGCCTCGGCGCGCGGCTAGCGCTGCCGACGGTCGCCGGGCGCGGCAAGCCGCTCACCATGCGCGCCTTCGCCTTTGGCGAAACGCTCGTGCCGGGTGTTTGGGGCATCCGCGAGCCTGCGCCCGACGCACCCGAAGTCGCCCCCGACATTCTCATCGTGCCGCTCTTGGCCTTCGATCGCAGCGGACAGCGCATCGGCTACGGCGCCGGCTATTACGATATGACGGTTGCGGCGCTGCGCGCGCGCAAGACCGTCATCGCCTGCGGCGTAGCCTTCGCCGCGCAGGAAATCTCGAGCGTGCCGACGACCCCTCGCGATGTCCGCCTCGATCTCGTGCTAACCGAGCGCGAGGTCATCGACTGCCGGGACATGTGACGGATGCGCATCCTCTTCATTGGCGACGTCGTGGGACGCAGCGGGCGTGCCGTCTTGCTCGAGCGCCTCGGCGCGCTCGTGCAGGATTGGAAGCTCGATTTCGTCGCCATCAACGGCGAGAACGCCGCCGGCGGCTTCGGCATCACGGAAGCGATCTACCAGGAATTCGTCGATGCCGGCGTCGACGTGATCACGGGCGGCAACCATTCCTGGGACCAGAAGGAGGCGCTGGTTTTCATCGAGCGCGCCCCACAGCTGCTTCGCCCGATCAACTATCCCGCCGGCACGCCCGGCCGCGGTGCCGCGCTGATCGACGCTAAGAACGGCGCACGTGTGCTCGTCGTCAACGCCATGGGCCGCATCTTCATGGACCCGCTGGATGATCCCTTCGCCGCGGTCGAACGCGAGCTTGCGGCCTGTCCGCTCAAGCAAACGGCCGACGCCATCATCATCGACATTCACGGCGAGGCCACGAGCGAGAAGCAGGCAATGGGCCATTTCTGCGACGGGCGCGCGAGCCTCGTGGTCGGCACTCATACCCATGTGCCGACCGCGGACCACCAGATTCTGCCGCGCGGCACCGCTTTCATCTCCGACGTCGGCATGACCGGCGACTACGATTCCGTGATCGGGATGGACAAGGATGAGCCATTGATGCGATTCCTGCGCAAAATTCCCGGCGCGCGCTTCGAGCCGGCGATGGGCGAGGCGACGTTGTGCGCGCTCGCGGTGGAGACCGACGACGCCAACGGGCTCGCGCGGCGCATCGCAGCCGTGCGCCTGGGAGGCCGGTTGCAAGAGGCGCGACCGCAATTCTGGGATAATGAGCAAGCCGATCGCTTCTGACGAGCGACACGAATTTGCCGCGTCCGCGTGCAGCGTTGGTGCCGGCGAATGAGATTGACTCGCGCGCTCGCTGCGGCACAATCCCGGCAAAATTTCTCGGGAGGCGGTTTCTGGATTTCAGCGCAGGCGCGTCCTATATCGCACCCGACATCAGTCCATTATTCATGACCTCGCCGTTTGCGCTTTTCATCATGCGTGACGCGGCCCGTCGAGGAGCAGGCCATGGCCGGCCATTCCCAGTTCAAGAACATCATGCACCGCAAGGGGCGGCAGGATGCGGCGAGATCGAAGCTGTTTGGAAAGCTCGCGCGGGAAATCACGGTCTCGGCCAAAATGGGACTGCCAGACCCCGCCATGAATCCGCGCCTGCGCGCGGCCGTCATCGCCGCCCGCGCGGAGAATATGCCCAAGGACAATATCGACCGCGCGATCAAGAAAGCCACCGGCGGCGAGGCGGAGAGCTATGACGAGATCCGCTACGAGGGTTACGGGCCGGGCGGCGTGGCGATCATCGTCGAGGTCTTGACCGACAACCGCAACCGTACCGCGGGCGACGTGCGGGCGACCTTCACCAAGTCCGGCGGCCACCTCGCCGAGACCGGCGCGGTCTCCTTCATGTTCGACCGTGTCGGCGTGGTCGAGTACGACGCCAAAGTCGCAAGCGCCGATGCCGCCCTGGAGGTTGCGATCGAGGCCGGCGCGGAGGACGTCGTGTCGAACGAGGGCGGGCACGAAATCTACACCACGCCGGATTCACTGCGCGAGGTGGCCAAGACGCTGGAGGCGAAATTCGGCGAGCCGCGCAAGGCGGCGTTGGTGTGGAAGCCGCAAAACACGGTCGCCGTCAACGACGAGCAGGGCGAGAAACTCTTCAAGCTGATCGAGACCCTCAACGAGCATGACGACGTGCAGAACGTCTACGCCAATTTCGAGGTCTCGGACGCGCTGATGCAGAGGCTCAGCGCATAGGCTTGCCGTCATCGGAGGAGCCGGTGGCGGCACGCCGACCGGCGTCGCGAGCCGCGCGCTGGGCACGGGCTGTGCGCCCCCTCGGCGGGTCGGCTGCGGCGCGCGCGCTTGATCCCAAGTCGAAGCGGAAAGAGTCACTAGCGGCCTAGGCTGTGGCCGCTGGCGGGGCTATCAAAGGATGATCATGCGCGGTCTGATTCGCATCCTCGGCATCGATCCCGGGCTTCGTCGCACCGGCTGGGGCGTGGTGGCGCTCGACTGCAACCGGCTGAGCTTCCTCGCTTGCGGGTCGCTTGCGACCGACGAGAAGGCGGGGCTCGCCGCGCGCCTCCTCGCTATCCACGACGGCTTGCGGCGCGTGGTCGAACAGCATGCGCCGCACGAGGCCGCGGTGGAGGCGACCTTCGTGAATAAGGACGCCGCCGCAACGCTCAAGCTCGGGCAGGCGCGCGGCATCGCCATGCTGGTGCCTGCGATCGCCGGCCTGCCGGTCGCCGAATACGCCCCGAATCTGGTGAAGAAGACGATCGTCGGCGCCGGCCACAGCGAGAAGGGGCAGATCCGCATGATGATCGGCGTGCTGCTGCCGAAGGCCGATCCTCAGTCGGAAGATGCGGCCGACGCGCTCGCGATCGCGGTGTGCCATGCGCACCATCGCCGCAGCGTCGTACTCGAGGCAGCGGGCTGACTCGGCCGCCGGCGGTTGTTCCCGCCGGCGCTGGTCAACTCGATTGCGGTCTTGTTTGTTCGGGAACGTTGCCCATGGCCCTCGCTGCGCCTCTTTTCGCCGGCGCCTTGCCCGCAACCATTGCATGGGCCAAATAGGCGCGCGCATGATCGGCAAGCTCAAGGGCCTCATCGACAGCTACGGCGAGGATTTCATCGTCCTCGACGTCAATGGCGTCGGCTACCTGGTGCAATGCTCCGCGCGCACGCTGCAGGAATTGCCGGGCGTCGGCCAGCCTATCACGCTCTCGATCGAGACGTATGTGCGCGAGGATCAGATCAGGCTGTTCGGGTTTCGCACCGACGTCGAGCGCGAGTGGTTCCGTCTGCTGCAGACCGTGCAGGGTGTCGGTGCCAAGGTTGCGCTCTCCGTGCTCGGCACGCTCAAGCCCGCCGATCTCGCGTCCGCCATCGCCATGCGCGACCGGGCCATGGTCGCGCGCACGCCCGGCGTCGGTCCGAAGGTGGCCGAGCGCATCGTGACGGAATTGAAGGACAAGGCGCCGGCGTTCGCCGATCTCGATCCAGCGGTGATCCGGCTTTCCGGCGCGATCGAGGACAGGCGCGCGCCGCAGCCGGTCGTGGACGCAGTCTCCGCGCTGGTCAATCTCGGCTACGGCCAGCCGCAGGCCGCGGCGGCCGTGGCCGCCGCGGCGCGCAGTGCGGGCGAGGGCGCGGATACCGCGCGGCTGATCCGGCTCGGGTTGAAGGAGCTTGCGAAATGATGGAAGCGGACCTGGTTCGATGCTGAACGATCGCGACCGGGAGCTGATCGCCGCGGCCAGCGAGGCGATCAAGCGGCGTTATCGTAACGACTGGCAAGAAGTCGGCGCGGCGCTGCGCACGCGCGATGGACGCATCTATACCGGCGTCAATCTCGATGCCTATTTGGGCCGCATGGCGGTGTGCGCCGAAGCGGTGGCGCTCGGTCGCGCGGTCACCGACGTCGGCGAGACTGGGATCGAGACGATCGTGGCGGTGCGCCATCCGGAGCCGGCCGAAGCGGATCAGGCCATCGTGGTGGTGTCGCCGTGCGGGAGCTGCCGCGAGCTGATTTGGGACTATGATCGCAATGCCCGCGTCATCGTGCCCAGCGCAAACGGCCCCGTGGTCGCCGGGATTGGCGAGTTGCTGCCGAACAAGTATAGCCGGGAGCGCACGCTGTGAGGATGCTGCGTTGAGCTCGACCCCCCGCCGCCTGGTGACGGCCGAACGCCGCGACGACGACGCTACCGACGGCTCGCTGCGCCCGCAGCGGCTCGGCGAGTTCATCGGTCAGCAGCAGGCGCGCTCGAACCTGTCGGTGTTCATCGAAGCGGCGCGCGCGCGGCGCGAGGCGCTCGATCACGTGCTGTTCGTCGGTCCGCCGGGGCTCGGGAAGACCACGCTCGCGCAGATCGTGGCGCGCGAGCTCGGAGTGAATTTTCGCGCGACCTCGGGACCGGTGATCGCAAAGGCCGGCGACCTCGCAGCGCTGCTGACGAACCTGGAAGAGCGCGACGTGCTTTTCATCGACGAGATCCATCGGCTCAATCCGGCGGTCGAGGAAATTCTCTATCCGGCCATGGAGGATTTCCAGCTCGACCTGATCATCGGCGAGGGGCCGGCGGCGCGCTCGGTCAAGATCGATCTCGCCGCCTTCACGCTGATCGGCGCGACCACGCGCGCGGGGCTGCTCACCAATCCGCTGCGCGACCGCTTCGGGATTCCGGTACGGCTCAATTTTTATTCCGAGAGCGAGCTCGAAGAGATCGTCAACCGTGGCGCGCGCTTGCTCGGGATCGGCATGACCGCCGATGGGGCGAACGAGATCGCGCGCCGAGCGCGCGGCACACCACGTATCGCCGGACGGCTGTTGCGCCGGGTGCGGGATTTTGTGCTGGTGGCGGGCGCAACGGCGATCGACCGCGGCGCCGCCGACCGCGCGCTGGTCGAGCTCGAGGTCGATGCCGCCGGGCTCGACGGGATGGACCGGCGCTACCTTACCACGATCGCGGAGAACTACGGCGGCGGTCCGGTCGGAATCGAGACTATCGCGGCGGCGCTCTCCGAGCCGCGCGACGCCATCGAGGAAATCATCGAGCCGTTTCTGATCCAGAAAGGCTTTCTCCAGCGCACGCCGCGCGGCCGGCTCTTGACCTCGCACGCCTTCCGTCATCTCGGGCTGGCGGAGCCCGCGCGCGATCCGGCGCAATTCGGGTTGTTTGGCGAGGGAACGCAGGACTGAGCGGGGTGACCATGCTCAAGACGATGGAAGGCGGATGCCATTGCCGACGCGTGCGGTTTCGCGTCACGGCCGATCTTACGCGCGTGACCGATTGCAACTGTTCGATCTGCACGAAGAAAGGATTTCTGCATCTGATCGTGCCGCCGGAGCGATTCGAGCTTCTCAGCGGCGAGGACGAGCTGACGACGTACCTGTTCAATACCGGGACCGCAAAGCACACCTTTTGCAAGCACTGCGGCATCCATCCGTTCTACGTGCCGCGCTCGGATCCGGACAAAATCGACGTCAATGTGCGCTGCCTCGACGATATAGAGCTTGCCACGATCTCGCCGAAATCATTCGACGGCAAGAACTGGGAGGCAGCGATGGGCGCGCGCGTGCCGTGGCGATGAACGCGCTCGACGGCGAGTTGCGGGATGGCCGTCATGTCATGTCCGTTCGCGTCTATTACGAGGACACCGACTTTTCCGGCATCGTCTATCACGCCACCTATCTGCGCTTCATGGAGCGCGGCCGCACCAATCATTTGCGCCTTGTCGGCGCCGGACATCGCGCGCTGTTCGAACAGGCAAGCGCCGAGGCACCGGGTTTCGCCTTCGTGGTGCGCTCGATGCAGATCGATTTCCTCAAGTCCGCGCGCATGGATGACGTGCTCGAGGTGGTGACCACGCCGCAGGAGGTGAAGGGCGCCTCGATCACGCTGAAGCAGCGCATCCTGCGGGCGGACGAGCTTCTGGTCGAGGCGCGCGTGCGCGTCGCCTTCGTTTGCGGGGGTCGGGCGCGGCCGATTCCCAAGGCGCTGCGCATGGCCATGCGCCCCGATCAGGAGCGCATCGGTGGCTGATCGGCGGCACGCTAGCCTCGCGCAATGGGCCGCTTTCACGCTCGCGAAAGCCCTTCGGCCGGCGGGGTGGTGCCGGCGCCACTGCCTGCCGCGAGGCGCCCGGTAACCCGGCATTAATCCAATCGGCGCCAGCTAGCCTTGGGGGCGGCGCGTCTTGCGCCCTAGTTTGGACACCTTTGGCGGGACAGCCGGAAGAGACAGCTGCAAGGAGATGCCATGCCGTCCGGCGCGCCGATTTCGATCTGGGATTTGTTCCAGCACGCGGACTTGGTGGTCAAACTGGTCATGATCGGGCTTCTGGTCGCGTCGGTCGCGGTGTGGGCGATTGCGATCGAGAAGCTCATCCTCTATTCGCGCACGCGCCGAGCCATGGATAGCTTCGAGCAGGCATTCTGGTCCGGCCAGTCCTTGGAGGAGCTCTACCGGACGCTTGCCTCCCGGCCGACCCATTCGATGGCGGCGCTGTTCGTGGCGGCGATGCGGGAATGGAAGCGCAGCCTCGAGGGTCAGCCGCGCTCCTTTGCCGGCCTGCAGATGCGGATCGAAAAGGTCATGGATGTCACCATCCAGCGCGAAATCGCCCGCCTGGAGCGCCACCTTCTGGTGCTGGCGACGGTTGGTTCGGCCGGCCCCTTCGTTGGCCTGTTCGGGACTGTTTGGGGCATCATGACGAGCTTTCGGGCCATCGCCGGCCAGCAGTCGACCTCGCTGGCGGTGGTTGCTCCCGGCATCGCCGAGGCTCTGTTCGCGACCGCAATCGGCCTCATCGCCGCCATACCGGCGACCATTTTCTATAACAAGTTCGTGTCCGACGTGAACAAACAGGCCCAGCGCCTGGAGGGGTTCGCCGACGAGTTCGTCGCGATTCTATCGCGGCAGATCGACGAACGGGGATAGGGGGACGTGAATGGCGATGAACGGCGGCACTGCCGTGGTCGCCGGCAGGCGGCATCGCCGTCGCCCGGTCATGGCTGAGATCAACGTGACGCCGATGGTCGACGTCATGCTGGTCCTATTGATCATTTTCATGGTGTCGGCCCCGCTGCTGACGGTCGGAGTGCCCCTCGACCTGCCGCAAACCCAGGCCAAGACCCTCGATCAGGACAAAGAGCCGCTGACGGTTTCGGTCAACCAGAGCGGGCAGGTCTACCTCCAAAATACCGAAATTGCGGTGGAGGAACTGGTCCCCAAGCTCAAGGCCATCACCGAGGCCCGCGGCGGGGCAGAGGAGCGCATTTTCGTGCGCGGCGACCGACAGGTCGACTACGGCACGGTCATGAAGGTGATGGGGCGAATATCGGCCGCCGGCTTCCGCCGCGTGGCGTTGGTGACAGAGAGCGAGCAGCAGGCCTCGGCACGCTGATCGCGTGATGAGGGCAATGAGGACGGCCTACACCATATCGGCAATCGGGCATGCCGCAGTGTTGCTGTGGAGCGTATGGTCGCTCTCGGCGACGTCGCTGCCGGTGTCGTCGAGCGAGGGTCTGCCCGTCGACCTCGTGACCGCGTCCGACTTCTCCAAGATCGCCGCCGGCAGCAAGGACGCGCCGAAAGCCGAGACGCCGAAGCCGCTAGTGGAAAAGGTCGCCGAGGCGAAGCCGGTCGAGGACCCGACCGCGAAGGTGGTGGAAAAGAAGGAAGTCAAGGCCGCGCGCGAGCCGCCGCCAGCACCGGAGGCAAAGCCCGCCGACTCCGAGCCGGAAAAAAAGCAAGCCGAGGCCAAGCCTGATCCGATCGCCGACGCGCTGGCGAAGGACGAAGCCAAGAAGCCCGAACCGAAAAAGGCCGACGTTAAGCCGCCGACTCCGCCGAAGAAGCCCGCCCCGCCGACGCCCAAGTTCGATCCCAAGCAGGTCGCAGCGTTGCTCGACAAGCGCGATTCGACGCGACTGGCAGCCGCCGGCGAGACGCTCAACAGCGCGCCCTCGCTTGGCTTGTCGAACGGCGCCGCGGCGCAACTGTCGCTGAGCGAACTGGAAGCATTGCGCGCGCGGCTGGCGCAGCTGTGGACGGTACCGGCCGGTGCCAAGGATCCGCAGGAACTGGTGGTGCTGGTCAGGATCAAACTCAACCGCGACGGCAAACTGGCCGCTCCGCCGGTGGTGCTGAGCAGTGGAACGAGCCCGCTGTTCATGGCCGCCCGCGACAGCGCCATCCGCGCGCTCTTTCGCGGCCAACCTTACGACATGCTCAAGCCCGAACATTATGAGCAATGGAAAGACGTCGAGATCACCTTCGACCCGCGCGACATGATCCGCGGCTAAGCGTCGCCGGCGTTGCGCCAGGTGGGCGAGCCACGATCGACGCCGATTCAACGGCGCGGCGCTTGAGCCGCCGGCGAGTGATCATGTTGGGTGCGGGCGCCGCGGCAGGCGCGCTCGCGGGCCTTTCGCCGCAGCGGGCGGCAGCGGTGCTCAAGCTCGACGTCACGCAGGGCAACGTGCAGCCCGTGCCGATCGCGATCCCGGACTTCGTCGGGGTTGGGCTGCAGGATCCGGCGGGGGGGCGCAACGTGAGCCTGATCATCGCCTCGAACCTGCGGCGTTCCGGTTTGTTCGCGCCCATCGATCCCGCCGCCTATATCGAGAAAATTTCCACCATCGACACGCTGCCGCGCTTTCCCGACTGGCGGCAGATCAACGCCCAGGCGCTGGTGACCGGCCGCATCACTCAATCCGATGGCCGTCTCAAAGCCGAGTTCCGGTTGTGGGATGTATTCGCCGGCCAACAGCTGCGCGGCGAGCAATACAATACCACCGCCGATAATTGGCGACGCATCGCTCATATCATTTCGGACGCCATCTACGAGCGGATCACCGGCGAGAAGGGCTATTTCGACAGCCGCGTCGTCTTCGTCGACGAATCCGGTCCGAAGGAGCGGCGTATCAAGCGGCTCGCGTTGATGGATCAGGACGGCGCCAATGTGCGCTATCTCACCCGCGGAGACGACCTCGTGCTCACGCCACGGTTCTCCTCGGCAGCCGACACCATCACCTACATGTCCTATAGCCAGGGCGATCCCAAAGTCTATCTCATGAACATCGAGACCGGGCAGCGCGAGATCGTCAGCAACTTCCCCGGCATGAGCTTCAGCCCGCGCTTCTCGCCTGACGGTCAGCGCGTCATCTTCAGTTTGCAACGCGGCGGCAATTCCAATCTGTTCGTGATGGACTTGCGCTCGAAAGCGACGACGCGCTTGACCGACACGCAGGTCATCGACACCGCGCCCTCCTATTCGCCCGACGGCACGCGCATCAGCTTCGAGTCCGATCGCGGCGGAAAGCAACAAATCTACATCATGGCGGCGAACGGCGGCGAGGCGCAACGCATCAGCTTCGGCGAGGGCGCCTATTCGACGCCGGTTTGGTCGCCGCGCGGGGACTACATCGCTTTCACCAAGCAGACGGAGAGCAAGTTCGCGATCGGCATCATGCGCGCGGACGGATCAGGCGAGCGGATTCTCACCGAAGGCTATCACAATGAAGGACCGACCTGGTCGCCGAACGGCCGCGTGATCATGTTCTTCCGCGATCCCGGCGGCGACGGCGGGCCGATGCTCTACACGGTGGATGTGACCGGCCGCAACGAGCAAATTTTGAAGACGCCGAGCTACGCGTCCGATCCTGCTTGGTCGCCGCTGTTGCAGTAAGACCTACTGCGTATGAAGGGGGGGCAACATGGAACTCGCGCGGGTCGAGAAGGCGCCGCATTCACCGGGCATTAACCACCGGTGGGGGTTTTCCGCCTTTTTCTCGACATTGAGCGATCCGGGCAACACCCGATCAAGCTCGACAAGAACCTTCGCTTAACCACGCACCTGCTAGACCTTCGGCATGTGCGGTAACGACGCAACCATGGAGGCAGCGGAATGACGAATGTCGTTGTGCGCGTCGTCCGCGCGACAAAATTCGCCGGCGTTTTGGCGTTGGCGCTTGCCGCGGCCGCTTGCGCGAATAGACCCTACGATCCGCAGGCCGGTGGCAGTGCGCCGCCCGGCAGTCAGCAGGATTTCGTCGTCAACGTCGGCGACCGCGTTTTCTTCGAATCCGATTCTTCGGAGCTTACGTCGCAATCGATCGCGACGCTGGAGAAGCAGGCGCAGTGGCTGCAGATCTACAACCAATACACCTTCACCGTCGAAGGTCACGCCGACGAGCGGGGCACGCGCGAGTACAACATCGCGCTCGGCGCCCGCCGCGCGCAGACAGTGCGCGACTATCTCGCGTCGCGCGGGATCCAGCCGCAACGCATGCGCACCATTTCCTACGGCAAGGAACGCCCGGTCGCGGTGTGCAACGACATTTCATGCTGGTCGCAGAATCGTCGCGCGGTAACGGTGCTCAGTACCAGCTCGTGAACGAAAGCAACACGGGGGAAGGGGACAGCCGGCGCCTTCGGGCGCCGGTTTTGTTTCGGGGCGTCGAAACTGGCTTCCACTTTCAAACGCGGGATCGTAACTTCGGTCCGCGAGGTCGCGCGACGCAGTGCGGCGGCCGTGAGGGTTTTCGACGATAGAGGTTGGGGTCGCGCGATGACGATTGACCGGCCGAGGGCTGCGCGTTCGCGTCTTGTCGCTTGCACAGCGACCGCACTCGCGCTCGTGCTCTGCGCCTGCGGGCAGGAGAACCGCTATGTGGCGCCGCCGCCGCCCAAGGTCACGGTGGCGATGCCGGTACAGCAGAAGGTCACCCGCTATCTCGAAGCCACCGGTTATGCCTCGGCGATAAACACCACCAACCTGGTCGCGCGGGTGCAGGGCTTCTTGCAGAAGATCAATTACAAGGACGGCGACCAGGTGAAGGAGGGGGCAACCCTCTTCGTCATCGAGCCCGAGCCCTACAAGCTCAAGCTCGAACAGGCGCGCGCCGCCCAGGTCGGCGCCCAAGCGACGTTGAAGCAGACGGAGGCGGAATACGAACGGCAAGCCGAGCTCGCAAGCCGCCAGGTCGCGTCGAAGCAGGCGCTCGACAATGCAACGGCCAATCGCGACTCGGCGCGGGCTCGGCTCAAGGAGGCGGAGGTCGGTACCGCGCAGGCCGCGCTCAACCTCGGGTACACCGAGGTGAAGGCTCCCTTCGACGGCATCGTCTCGGCGCGCCAAGTGTCGCTGGGCGAACTGGTAGGCGCCAATGGCCCCACCCAGCTCGCCACCATCGTCCAAACCGCTCCGATTTACGTGAACTTCAACATCAACGAGCAGGAGGTGCTGAACATTCGCGCGGACATGCGGCGGCTCGGCATGACCGCGGAGGAGCTCAAGCAGTACCCGATCGAGGTCGGACTGCAGACCGACAAAGGATATCCGTATCGGGGCACGCTGAATTACGTTTCTCCCTCCATCGACCGGGCGACCGGAACGCTTGCCGTGCGCGCCATCTTGGGGAATTCGGATCAGGTGCTGGTGCCGGGCAACTTCGTGCGCGTGCGGGTTGGCGCCGCCGACGAGCAGGAGTCCCTGCTGGTCCCGGATGCCGCGCTCGGCAGCGATCAGGGCGGACGCTACCTGCTCGTGCTCGACCAAAACAATACGGTCGAGCAGCGCAAGGTTACGATCGGTCCCCGGGTCGGCGACCTGCGCGTGATCGAGAGCGGGCTCAAGCCCGACGATCGCCTCGTCGTCGCCGGCATCCTGCGGGCGATCCCGGGTCAGAAGGTCGATCCGCAGCTCGAGACCCTCGCTGCGACGCCGGCCTCTGCCGCGGGCGGCAAATAGCAGCGACGCCATGATCTCCGATTTTTTCATCGCGCGCCCCGTTCTTGCGAACGTGCTGGCCATCTTGATGATTGTGATCGGCGGTGTCGCCATGTTTGCGCTGCCGGTGGCGCAGTACCCCGACGTGGTGCCGCCGACGGTGCAAGTCACCACGCGCTATCCCGGAGCGAGCGCCCGCACCGTCGTCGATACCGTCGCCTTGCCGATCGAGCAGCAGGTGAACGGCGTCGAAGGCATGATCTACATGCAGTCCTACAGCGGCGCCGATGGCAGCTATTCGTTGACGGTGACGTTCAAGATCGGCGCCGACCTCGACATTGCGCAGGTCCTGGTACAGAACCGGGTATCGGCAGCGCTGTCCTCGCTGCCGCAGGCGGTGCAGGCGCAGGGCGTCGTCGTGCAGAAGAATTCGACGGCGATCCTGCAGATCGTCACCTTGACGTCGCCCGACGCGCGCTACGACAGCCTCTATCTCGCCAATTTCGCGACCATCAAGCTCAAGGACGAAATCGCCCGCCTGCCCGGCGTGGGCAACGTCGTCGTGTTCGGTGCCGGCCAGTATTCGATGCGGATCTGGCTCGACCCCAACAAAATGCAGGCGCGCGGGTTGATGCCGCAGGACGTGATCCAGGCGCTGCGGCAGCAGAGCGCGCAGGTCACGGCGGGACAGATCGGCGCGCCCCCCGCGCCGCGCGGCCAAACGTTCCAATACACGCTCAACGTCACCGGCAGGCTCAGCGACCCGGCCGAATTCGCGCAGGTGATCGTCAAGACCGGCCGCGCCGGCGAGATCACGCGGCTCAGCGACGTGGGGCGGGTCGAGCTCGGATCGCAGACCTACGGGCAGGTCTTCACCCTCGATGGTCAGCCGGCGGCGGGGCTGGCGATCTATCAGGCGCCGGGCGCGAACGCGCTCAACGTGGCGAATGAAGTGCGCGACAAAATGGCCGTGCTCAAACGCGAGTTCCCACAAGGGCTGATCTCCGACATTCCCTTCGACACCACCAAATTCGTCGAGCAGTCGATCCACGAGGTGTACAAGACACTGTACGAAGCCGCCTTTCTCGTGCTGATCGTTATCCTGGTGTTCCTGCAGGACTGGCGCGCGATGCTGATCCCGGCGACGACGGTGCCGGTCACCATCATCGGCGCCTTCGCGGCCATGGCGGCGCTCGGATTCACCGTCAATTTCTCGACCCTGTTCGCGATCGTGCTGGCAATCGGCATCGTGGTCGACGACGCGATCGTGGTGGTCGAAGGAGCCGTCCACAACATCGAGAAGGGCATGTCGGGCCGCGAGGCCGCGAGCGCCGCCATGCGCCAGTTGCTCGGCCCGATCATCGGCATCACGCTGGTGCTGATGTCGGTGTTCCTGCCGGCCGCATTCCTGCCCGGCTTGACCGGCCGCATGTATGCGCAGTTCGCGCTGGTGATCGCGGCAACCGCGCTGCTGAGCGCCATCAACGCCGCCACCCTAAAGCCGACGCAAAGCGCGATGTGGCTGCGCCCGGCGGTGCCACCGGAGCGGCGCAATGTTTTCTACCGCGCCTTCAATCGCGTCTATGACCGGATCGAGCGCTGGTATGCGGGCTTGATCGCTGCCATGGTCTCCCGCAGCCTGCTGATGGCGGCGGTGGCGCTCGCGCTCATCGCGGTCACCGGCTACTGGTTCTCGCGGGTGCCGACCGGCTTTTTGCCGATCGAGGATCAGGGCTACATGATCGCGCTCGTGCAATTGCCCGACGGCGCCTCGCTCGAGCGCACGCAGAAAACATTGGACAAGGTGTTCGAGATCGCGCGTAGAACGCCGGGCGTCGCACGCGTGGTCAACATCGCCGGCGTGTCGGCGCTGGACAACAGCGCGACGCTGTCCAGCGCCGGCGTGTCCTACATCATACTCAAGGATTGGAGCGAGCGCGGCAAAGGCGAAGACCTGATGTCGCTGTTCAACAACCTCAACGCCGCTCTCGGCGCCATCCCGGAGGCCGATATCCTGGTGATGCCGCCGCCGCCGATCCAGGGCGTCGGCAACGACGCCGGCTTTACCATGCAGGTCGAACTGCGCGACGGCAGCTTCGACATGGCCAAGCTGCAGAGCGTCACCAACGCGATCGTTGCCAATGCCAAGACCCAGTCGGCCCTGCAGATGGTGCTGGCCTCGTTCCGCTCGAGCGTTCCGCAATACAGGCTCGAGGTCGACCGGGTGAAGACCGAAGCGCTCCAGGTTTCCCTCGACCAGGTGTTCGCCGCGCTCGGGGGCTATCTCGGATCGACCTACGTCAACCAGTTCAACCAATTCGGCCGGGTGTTCCAGGTCTATGTGCAGGCCGACTCGCAATCCCGTCTACGGCTCGAGGACATCGAGAACATGTTCGTGCGCAACAAGGACGGGCAAATGATTCCGCTCGGAACGCTGGTGACGATCAGCCCGACGGTCGGTCCGTCCCTCATCAGCCTGTTCAATCTCTATCCGACGGCGACGATCATCGGCCTGCCGGCGCAAGGGGTCTCATCGGGCCAGGCGCTGACGCTGATGGAAGAGATCGCCCGGCGTACGCTTCCCCCGGGCACCGGTTTCGAATGGAGCGCGATGTCCTATCAGGAGAAGCTCGTCGGCAACCAGATGTACATCGTATTCGCGCTGGCGCTGCTGCTCGTCTATCTTGTGCTCGCCGGTCAATACGAAAGCTGGTACGCCCCGGTCTCCGTCATTCTTTCGGTCCCGCTCTCGTTCATCGGACCGGTCTTGGCGCTCTCGGCGCTCACTGAGAGCGGGCTCAACAACAATCTCTACGTCCAGATCGGGCTCGTTCTGCTGATGGCGCTGTCGGCCAAGAATGCGATCCTCATCGTGGAATTCGCGCGCGAGCTGCGCGCCGCCGGCAGGCCGATCCTGGATGCGGCGACCGAGGCCGCGCGGGCGCGCTTCCGTCCGATCTTGATGACGTCACTCGCCTTCATCCTCGGCGTCGTGCCGCTCGTGCTCGCGAGCGGCGCCGGCGCCAGCGCACGCGTGTCGATCGGCATGACGGTGTTCACCGGAATGATCGCGTCGACCTGCCTGGCGGTGCTGTTCGTACCACCGTTCTTCGCGGTGGTGCAGCGGTTCGAGGAATGGCGCAAGGCGCGTAAGGGGCTCTCGCCGGAGGGCCGGCCGGCCGAGTAGCTGGTCGCATGACGCAGCCGCAGCGCCGTCGTTGCAGCAGTTGTGGAATTCATTAACGCGGCGTCAGTCACAATTTGGACGCAGGGATTCGTATGGTATTGCAGGGCTCCAATACAGCAAGATCGCCATGGCACGCTTCGCGCTTCGTGTGACGACGGCATCCGCGCTCATCTTCGCGGCGATGACCGCGGCGGACGCCGTTCTGTGCCGAGCTTGGGCCCAGGAGACCGAACGGCCGTTCGGTTTGTTTGGCATTTTCAACGGGAGTGAGCGCATGGGCGGTAGCGCGCCGTCCGCGGGCGGGGAGCGCACGGCGCAAAGCTCCGATCTCATGTTGCGCATCGATCGCCTCGAAACCCAGATCCGGCAGCTGACCGGGGCGATCGAGCAGCTGCAATTCCGCAACCAGCAACTCGAAGGCCAAGTCCGCCGCATGCAGGAAGAGGGCGTGCCGCGGTCGGCGGCGCAACCACGCCCCCAAAACCCGCCGGCGCCGTCGCCTCCGGCCGCAACGCCCGGCAGGCACGGCGACGCCTTCGATCCCACCCAGAATCCGAATGCACCGGGGGCGCCGCACACGCTCGGCCCGATCAACCCACCCGGCGGGGCGCCGATCGTTGGCGCAGATGCGGGCGAGCCGCCGGTCGGCGCGCCGGGCGGACGCGGCGCCGCCGCGCCGCTCGATCTCGCAACCGTGGGGCCGCCAAGCGGCGCGCTGGCGGGGCAATCGCCGCGCAACCCGACCGACGGCGGCGCGCTCGCCACGCTCGCGCCCTCGCAGACCCCGCGCGACGAATACGATCTCGCTTATGGCTATGTGCTGCGCAAGGACTACGCGCTCGCTGAAGACGCCTTCCATAGCTTCTTGACCAAATATCCCAATGATCGGCTCGTCGGCGACGCCACTTATTGGCTTGGCGAGAGCATGTTCCAGCGCCACCGCTTCCGCGACGCGGCGGAAGCCTTCCTCAACGTCTCGACCAAATACGAATCCACCGCCAAGGCGCCCGATGCGCTTCTGCGCCTCGGACAGTCGCTTGCCGCGCTCGGGGAGAAGGAGGCGGCCTGCGCGTCGCTCGGAGAAGTCCTGCGCAAATTTCCGCGCGCATCGGCCGCGGTGAAACAGGGGGTCGAGCGAGAACAAAAGCGTGTCCACTGCTGACGAGGCGGCGCCGGTCTCCGCCGCCGAGGCGAAGGCGTTGTTTGCTCCGCTCGCCCGCGTTTGCGCTCTCGTCCTCGCCGTCTCCGGCGGTCCCGATTCGACGGCGCTGTTGCTCCTGATGGCGCGCTGGCGCAGCGCGCTCAGGCGCGGGCCGAAGCTCATCGCGGTCACGGTCGACCACGGCTTGCGGCGCGCATCCGCCGGCGAGGCGCGCGCGGTCAAGCGCCTGGCACGCCGGCTCGGCGTTCTCCATCGCACCGTGCGCTGGGAGGGCAAGAAGCCGGTGAGCGGATTGCAGGAAGCCGCGCGCGCGGCGCGCTACCGGCTGCTGGCGGCCGCCGCCAAGTCGGCGGGGGCGGGCGCCATCGTGACCGCGCACACCCTTGACGATCAGGCCGAGACCGTGCTGCTGCGCATGAGCCGCGGCAGCGGGCTGGGCGGGCTGTGCGCCATGGCGCGCTCATCGCCGCTGCCCGCGAACGGCATGCGGGAGATCATGCTGGTGCGACCGCTGCTCGAGATTCCGAAAGCGCGGCTCGTTGCGACCCTCGCGCGCGCGAAGATCGATTTCGCCGACGATGCATCGAACCGCGATCCGCGTTTCACCCGCGCGCGTCTGCGCGAGCTGATGCCTGCGCTCGCGCGCGAGGGGCTAGACGCGCGCCGGCTCTCGCGCCTTGCGGGGCGGCTGCGGCGCGCCGAGGCCGCGATCGAGATGGCGGTCGACGATGCGATGAAGGCGCTGTCCCGCACCCCCTGGTCCGATCGCACTCCGATCGCCTTCGATGCGGAAAAATTTGTCCGCCTGCCCGCGGAAGTGGGGCTACGCCTGCTCGGGCGAGCCATCGCGCACGCCGGGGAGGATGGAGCCATCCGATTAGGCAAGCTCGAGAACCTCTACGAGGCGCTCGCCGTGGCAAGGGCGGGCAAAACATTTCGTTTGCGCCGCACGTTGGGCGGAGCGCTCGTGACTTTGACCCCGATGCAGCTCGTGGTCGAGCGTGCTCCGGCGCGCAGAAGGCGCGCGCCTGCCGCAATTGCAGGCAAATGTCACAACCGTGTCACCTGCAGACCCCGTTGGACTGCCGGCAGGAATTAACCGGGTTCCCTTGGCAGGGGTCCCCCCGGCACTTAAATTGTATCCGGACGGCCGTGAATCGGCCTATAAGTCGCCATATGAACGGGCCGCGGACCTTCCAACGGCCGTGAAGGACACGGGATGAACGCCAATCTGCGCAACTTCGCCCTTTGGGTGATCATCGTTCTCTTGCTGCTGGCGCTGTTCACCCTGTTCCAGAACCCGGGCCAGCGCACCACGTCGCAGGACATTTCCTTCTCGCAGCTGTTGAATGAAGTCGATCAGGGTCGCGTGCGCGACGTTTTGATCCAAGGCCCGGAAATCCACGGGACGTTCACCGACGGTCGCGGCTTCCAGACCTACGCGCCGAACGATCCCAGCTTGATCCAGCGGCTCTACGGTAAGGGCGTGTCGATCACTGCCCGTCCGCAGCAGAACGACGTGCCGTGGTTCGTGTCGCTTCTGGTCTCGTGGCTTCCCTTCATCGCGCTCATCGGGGTTTGGATTTTCCTCTCCCGCCAGATGCAGGGGGCGGGCGGCAAGGCGCTCGGCTTCGGTAAGAGCCGCGCCAAGCTGCTGACCGAAGCCCACGGCCGCGTCACCTTCGAGGACGTGGCCGGCGTCGACGAGGCCAAGCAGGACCTGCAGGAGATCGTCGAGTTCCTGCGCGACCCCGGAAAATTCCAACGGCTAGGTGGGCGCATCCCGCGCGGTGTGCTGCTGGTCGGCCCGCCGGGGACCGGCAAGACGCTGCTCGCGCGCGCAATCGCGGGCGAAGCCAACGTGCCGTTCTTCACCATTTCGGGTTCCGATTTCGTCGAGATGTTCGTGGGTGTCGGCGCCTCGCGCGTGCGCGACATGTTCGAGCAGGCGAAGAAGAACGCGCCCTGCATCATCTTCATCGACGAGATCGACGCGGTGGGTCGCCACCGCGGCGCCGGTCTCGGCGGCGGCAACGACGAGCGCGAGCAGACGCTCAATCAGCTGCTGGTCGAAATGGACGGCTTCGAGGCGAACGAGGGCATCATCCTGATCGCCGCGACCAACCGGCCCGACGTGCTCGATCCGGCATTGCTGCGGCCCGGCCGCTTCGACCGGCAGGTGATCGTGCCCAACCCGGACGTGGTCGGCCGCGAGCAGATCCTGAAAGTGCATGTGCGCAAGGTGCCGCTGGCGCCGGACGTGAACCTGAAGACCATCGCGCGCGGCACGCCCGGCTTCGCGGGCGCCGATCTGATGAACCTCGTCAACGAGGCCGCCCTGATGGCGGCGCGGCGCAACAAGCGCATGGTCACCCAGGTCGAATTTGAAGACGCGAAGGACAAGGTCATGATGGGCGCCGAGCGCAAGTCGCTGGTCATGACCGAAGAGGAAAAACTGCTCACCGCCTATCAC